>CAKZHN010000322.1 GCA_936924235.1 uncultured Rhodoplanes sp.
CAGGGCAGGCCGTTGCGCTCGTACCCCTGTCGAGCCTTGATCAGGGCGTTGCCCTCGAAGGTCCACTCGGTCTCGGCCGGTTCGGGGTAGTCGGCGACGTCGGACAGGCCCAGCACCTGCACCTGCGACCCCACCACGCGCCGTAGCTCGGCGAGCTTCTTGGCGTTGTGGGTGGCCAGCACCACGGTCAGGCCGGACGCCTTGATGAGCTGCGTCAGCGCGTTGAACACGTGGTCCGAGGTGTGCGGATCGAGGTTGCCGGTGGGCTCGTCGGCCAAAAGCAGCCGCGGCACGTTGGCGACCGCACGCGCGATGGCGACGCGTTGCTGTTCGCCGCCGGAGAGTTCGGCCGGCCGGTGCGTCAGCCGCTCGCCGAGCCCGAGATAGCCCAGAAGCTCGCTTGCCCGGGCGCGCGCATCGGGGCGCGACAGGCCGCGGACCATCTGCGGCAGCATGACGTTCTCGACCGCGGAGAATTCCGGCAGCAGATGGTGCGCCTGGTAGACGAAGCCGATCGAGTTCCGCCGCAGCCGCGTGCGCGCCGAATCCGACAGCGTCGCGGTCGGCTGGCCGTCGAGATAGACCTCGCCGGCGTCGGGATGTTCCAACAGGCCCGCGATGTGCAGCAGCGTCGACTTGCCCGAGCCCGACGCCGCGACCAGCGCCACCGACTGGCCCGGCCAGACCGCGAGCTCCGCGCCCCTCAGGATCTCCAGAGTCGTCTCGCCCTGGTGATAGCGGCGCTCGACCTGGTGCAGAAAGACGACCGGAGTTTCCTGTTCGGCCATCGGCGGCTCACTCGTAGCGGAGCGCTTCGACCGGATCGAGGCGCGCCGCGCGCCACGACGGGTAAAGCGTCGCAAGGAGTGAAAGCGCCAGCGCCATCACCACGACGGCGGTGGTCTCGCCGACGTCGAGGTCGGCTGGCAGACGCGACAGGAAGTACATTTCCGGCGGAAACAGATTGCTGCCGCTGAGCCAGGACAGGAACTGCCGGATCGACTCGATGTTCAGGCACACGAGCAGCCCGACCAGGAATCCCACGAGGTCGCCGATCACGCCGATCGCCGCGCCTGTGATCAGGAACACCCGCATGATCGAGCCCTGCGTGGCGCCCATGGTGCGCATGATGCCGATGTCGCGGCCCTTGTCCTTGACCAGCATGATCAGGCTCGAGGCGATGTTGAACGCCGCGACCAGCACGATCAGCGTCAGGATCAGGAACATCACGTTGCGCTCGACCTGAAGAGCGCCGAAGAACGTGGCGTTTCGCTGCCGCCAGTCGATCATGAAGATCGGCCGCTTGGCGGCCGCCGTGACAAGTTCGCGGAATCGTCCGATCTGATCGGGATTGTTGGTGTAGACCTCGATCGCCGTGACGTCGCCGTTCCGGTTGAAATAGGCCTGCGCCTCGGGCAGCGGCATGAACACGAAGGCGGCGTCGTATTCCGACATGCCGATCTCGAACACGGCCGCGATCTTGTAGACCTTGATGCGTGGCGTAGTGCCCATCGGCGTCACCGCGCCGCGCGGTGACACCAGCGTGACGTTGTCGCCGGCGCGCAGCGTGAGCTGGTCGGCGAGCCTGCGCCCGATCACCACGGCCTGGCTCTGGTCGAAGCCCTCCAGCGTGCCTTGGACGATGTTCTTGGCGATCGAGCCGAGCCCCGCCAAATCCTGGCCTCGGATGCCGCGCACCAGCACGCCCGCGGCGTTGAACGGCGACGAGGCCAGCGCCTGGCCCTCGACGATCGGCACCGCCAGCCGCACGCCGTCGACGCCCGCGATGCGGTCGGCCACGGCCTGGAAGTCGGTTAGCGGCGATTCCAGAGGCTGCACCAGCAGATGGCCGTTGAGGCCGAGGATCTTGCCGAGCAGTTCCTTGCGGAAGCCGTTCATGACCGCCATCACGATGATGAGCGTCGCGACCCCGAGCATGATGCCGAGAAACGAGAAGGCAGCGATGATCGAAATAAATCCCTCCTGCCGCCGCGCTCGCAGGTAGCGCAACGACAGCATCCATTCGAACGGGGCGAAAGGCCGTGTCCCGGTTGGTTCGCTCATCAATCCCCTTTGCGCACGGATTTCATCCGATTCTGGCGGTTTCAAGCCAGCACCGGTTGCGCACCCCGCTTAGAAACGCACAGCTTATCGCGTCAGCAGATCAATCGTGGCCGCCGGGCTGAGGTTTTCCCTGCTGCCGTCGGCCCGTTTCTTGACTTCGAAGGTGCCCGAAGCGAGGCCTTTGGGCCCGATCACCACCTGCCAGGGCACACCGATCAGGTCGGCGGTGGCGAATTTGGAGCCCGGCCGCTCGTCGAGATCGTGATAGAGCACGTCGACGCCCTTGGCGGTGAGATCGCGATAGAGGCCTTCGCAGGCCGCGTCCGTCGCGCTGTCACCCTGCTTGAGATTGAGGATCGCGGCCTTGAACGGCGCGACCTCCTCGGGCCACTTGATGCCGGCGTCGTCGTGGAACGCCTCGATGATCGCCGCGACCAGCCGGCTCGGCCCGATGCCGTAGGAGCCCATGTGCACC
>CAKZHN010000323.1 GCA_936924235.1 uncultured Rhodoplanes sp.
CTAGCTGTGATGTCCAGGGACGTTGTTGAGTCGGTCGAAGGGTACGCCGCCAATCGCAGAGTGGTGTCGGTGGTGGTTGTAGAAGTGGAGCCAGCCGGGCAGCGCCAGGCGTCGTTCGGCCTCTGAACCGTAAAACCTGGCATAGGCCCAGCCGTCCCCGAGCGTGCGGTGGAATCGCTCGATCTTCCCGTTCGTCTGCGGCCGGTAGGGGCGTGTCCGCTTGTGTCGGATGCCGAGCCGAGCGCAGAAGTCCCTCCATGCGTGGGATCTGTATGCCGACCCGTTGTCGGATAGGACTCGCTCGACGGTCACGCCTCGTTCGGCGAACCAGGCCACGGCGCGTTCGAGAACTCCCACCGCTGTGCTCGCCTGCTCATCCGACCAGATTTCTGCGTATGCGACGCGGGAGTGGTCATCGATGACTGTGTGAACGAACGCCGTCCCGGTGCGCGGCTTGTGATCTTTTCCTCGTGGTAATCCCGGAGTCGCGAGCTTGTTCCGTGCGCCTTGCTGCCGACCTACGTAACGATGTCCACCGCCGTCGGGGATGTTGCCGAACTTCGTGACATCGACATGAATCAACGATCCCGGATGAGGATGCTCATATCGCCGCAATGGCTCGCCAGTGACACGATCGATATGCGAGAGGCGGTTCACGCGGCAACGGACGAGGACCGCGTGAACAGTCGACGTCGAGAGACCAAGTCGCGCAGCGATCTGGGCTGGCCCCAGTCGAAGCCGCCAGCGCAGGTTGATGATCTTCTTCTTGACATGCTCGGGCGTCCTGCCTGGGATCCGGTGCGGCTTGCTGGAGCGATCCTGCATCCCAAACTCACCCTCTTCCCGGTAGCGGCCTGCCCATTTCCGGGCAGTGATCGGGGAGACCATGAACATCTTGGGGTCGTTTGCGGGAGGGGGCGGAATCCTACGCTAAGGCTTTGGCCAGCGATATTCTCCGGTGAGATTGATGTGTTCCCATCCGAGCGGCGAAACATGGGCCAAGAGATCGGGCGATAGCAGCTTTCCATCGCGTTTCTGGTTTGCAACGACCTCGCCGAGCTTCATGGTGTTCCAGAAGATGATGATGGCGGCGAGCAGATTCATGCCGGCGATGCGGTAATGCTGGCCTTCGGCGGAACGGTCGCGGATTTCACCGCGGCGGTGGAAGCTGATTGCCCGCTTCAGCGCATGATGAGCTTCGCCTTTGTTGAGCCCGATCTGGGCACGCCGTTGGAGTTCGGCATCCAGAATCCAGTCGATCATGAACAGGGTGCGCTCGACGCGACCGACTTCCCGCAGGGCTGTCGCGAGCTCGTTCTGCCGCGGATAGGAGGCGAGTTTCCGCAGAATCTGGCTTGGCGCGACGGTCCCGGCAGCAATGGTGGCGGCGATGCGCAGGATGTCGGGCCAATTGCGCTCGATCATGGCTTGGTTGACCTTTCCGCCGATCAACGCTCGCAGGTGCGCCGGGGCGGCCGACGGATTGAACGCGTAGAGCCGTTTGGATGGCAGGTCGCGGATGCGCGGAGCGAACCGGTAGCCGAGAATGGCACATGCGGCAAAGACGTGATCGGTGAAGCCGCCCGTGTCGGTGAACTGCTCGCGGATATGGCGTCCAGCATCGTTCATCAGCAGGCCATCGAGGATGTAAGGCGCTTCGCTTGCCGTTGCAGGAATCACCTGGGTTGCGAACGGCGCATATTGGTCGGAGACGTGGCTATAGGCTTTCAGGCCCGGGGTATTGCCATATTTCGCGTTGACCAGGTTCATGGCCTCACCTTGCTCTGTAGCGACGAAGAACTGTCCGTCGCTCGAAGCCGACGTGCCCATGCCCCAGAACCGGGCCATGGGTAACGCTGCCTGTGCCTCGACCACCATGGCCAGCGCCCGGTCATAGGCTTCGCCCTCGACATGCCACCGTCCAATGCGGATCAATTCCCAGAAGGTGTGGGTGTTTGTCGCATCCGCCATTTTGCGCAAGCCGAGGTTGATCCCTTCCGCCAAGATAACGTTCATTAGCCCGATCCGGTCAGCGCAGGGTGCTCCTGTGCGCAGATGGGTGAACGCTTCGGTGAAGCCGGTCGCCGCATCCACCTCCAGCAGGAGATCGGTGATGCGCGTGGGCGGGATCTGCTTGTAGAGATCGAGCACCAGATCTTCGGCGCCTGTCGGCGCGGCGGCTTCGAGTTTCTCGATATGCAGAACGCCGTTTTCAATCGACCCGCCCGGGATCGTGCCTGCGCGAGCGGCACGGCCAAGCTCGCGCAACCGCATGTCGAGGCGAGCTTGCCGGTCTGCCAGCCATTCCTCCGGCCGCAATGGCACAGCGAGACGACCGCCTTCCGCGATGGATTGTGCCGGAACGAGTGCGTGTTTCAGATCGCCATAGCGCCGGGACCTAGTAAGCCAGACATCTCCGGAGCGGAACGCATCGCGCAGATGGAACAGCACCGCGATCTCCCATAGGCGAGCGTCGCCAGCCCTCTGGGCCCGAAGGTGGCGATGCCATTTCGAGCTGGGCCGCAAGAAGCTGGTCATCGCGGCATCGTTCAAACCGGTACGAAGGGCCGTCACCGCTTCCAGAAGCGGCAGTGCAACGGGCGCAGCTCGCAGATCGAGCAGGCGCAACATGCGTGGAGCGTATCGGCGGAAGCGGTGATAACCGTCGAGCACATGATTGAGCGGATCGTCGGCCATGGTGGCGGTCAGCCTGGTTGCCATTGCAACAAGGGTTTTTAAGCCGTCCCACCCTGACCCACTCGCGATGACATCGCCCAGCGGCTGGCCATCATCCTGTGCATCGACCAGGGCGCCCCCGATCTCGGCGAAGGATTTCAGGGTGTCACGCACCACCCCCGCTTCGTCTGCGACCTTTGCATGGCAAATACGCTCCGAAGCACGGTAGAGACGGCCGACGATCCGGTCGTGGGTTTCGACCACTGCGTCGGCCAACATCGCCTGCCATTCCGAGACGCAAACAGCCAAGATCGCAAGCCGCCTGTCCTCCGGGAGATCGCGCATGCCGTCGGCATAATACCGTTCACCCTGCCTGCGCAGACGAGTCACCCGATGGGCAGGAACGCCGGCAAGCAGATCCTCGGGGAGATCGACGCGTTGCAGATATTCGAGCCGGTCGAGCAGCCGGTTGGCCGACGAAGAGTTCGAGCCAGGCTCGAACTGGCGCAGCCACACAAAACGGGTCACCCGATCATCAGCCGTCTCCTCGAGCAATGCCAGCAACTGTTCTCGGATCGACATAGGCAGCCGACTGGCGATCCTCGTCTCGATGCGTCGCTCGGCATCGACGAGAGCCGCGGCACAAAGCCGCTCGATCGTGGATGTCGCGGGAAGGACAGTGCGGGTGCGTCGGCACTCGGCTACGAAGCGACGGGCGATATCCTCGTTCGACACCGCCATCTCGGCTTCTCGGAACAACCATTCCTTCAGCTCGCTCGCACCACGTCCGGAGAAGGTGCGGAAGCCGTAGAGCCCCCGTAACTCGGCAAGATGCTCGTGCCGTGTTTCCTCGCGGGCAGCATAGTCTACGAGATCGTCGGCACCCAGGCCAAGCTGCGCTCCGATAAATTCGATGACCTCTGCAGGGATCAGTTCGCCTGGAGCCAGCACCCGGCCGGGATAGCGCAGGACACACAATTGCAGGGCGAAGCCGAACCTGTTGTGAGCGCGCCGACGCAGCCTGATATGCCCAAAGTCTTCATCACTCAGCGTATAGTGCTTGAGCAAATCCGTCTGTGAAGTCGGCAAGCGCAACAGCGCGTCTTTCTGCCGATCGGTTAGAGTGACGCGACGCGGCATACATGTTCCTTTTTCAAAATCTGATAGCGTTCAAGACGCTTTGTTTATGAAGCTGGTTGAGATACATTTCCAGAGGTCAATGCAATCGTGGCCGAAGCGCCGCCTCAAACCAACGTTTGTGATACATGCTGATCGGATATGCCCGCGTCTCCAAAGCCGATGGCTCGCAGTCTCTCGACCTGCAGCACGACGCCTTGCGCGCCGCAGGTGTCGAACGGGACAATATCTATGATGATCTTGCTTCCGGCGGTCGTGATGATCGCCCTGGCTTGACTGCCTGCCTCAAGTCATTGCGTGACGGCGATGTGCTGGTGGTCTGGAAGCTCGATCGCCTCGGACGATCGCTTGCCCATCTGGTCAACACGGTGAAGGAGCTGTCAGACCGCAAGATCGGCCTGCGGGTTCTGACTGGAAAGGGCGCTCAGAGGCACTGTTGCAAAGTTAGCGATGAGGCAGCCTTTTGTCTTATTCAAAGGCCTTACATTTCAAAAACTCTGCTTACCAGGCGCATTTCGCCCAGGGGATCACCATAATAAAATGCTGAGGCCTGGCCTTTGCGTAGTGCACGCATCACCTCAATACCTTTGATGGTGGCGTAAGCCGTCTTCATGGATTTAAATCCCAGCGTGGCGCCGATTATCCGTTTCAGTTTGCCATGATCGCATTCAATCACGTTGTTCCGGTACTTAATCTGTCGGTGTTCAACGTCAGACGGGCACCGGCCTTCGCGTTTGAGCAGAGCAAGCGCGCGACCATAGGCGGGCGCTTTATCCGTGTTGATGAATCGCGGGATCTGCCACTTCTTCACGTTGTTGAGGATTTTACCCAGAAACCGGTATGCAGCTTTGCTGTTACGACGGGAGGAGAGATAAAAATCGACAGTGCGGCCCCGGCTGTCGACGGCCCGGTACAGATACGCCCAGCGGCCATTGACCTTCACGTAGGTTTCATCCATGTGCCACGGGCAAAGATCGGAAGGGTTACGCCAGTACCAGCGCAGCCGTTTTTCCATTTCAGGCGCATAACGCTGAACCCAGCGGTAAATCGTGGAGTGATCGACATTCACTCCGCGTTCAGCCAGCATCTCCTGCAGCTCACGGTAACTGATGCCGTATTTGCAGTACCAGCGTACGGCCCACAGAATGATGTCACGCTGAAAATGCCGGCCTTTGAATGGGTTCATGTGCAGCTCCATCAGCAAAAGGGGATGATAAGTTTATCACCACCGACTATTTGCAACAGTGCC
>CAKZHN010000324.1 GCA_936924235.1 uncultured Rhodoplanes sp.
CAGCGGGCAGGGCTGCTCGCCGCCTTCTACGTGCAGTGCTATCTGGCCTTCAGTCTGCCGGCGATCGCGGCCGGCCTTGCGATCCCGCGGATCGGCCTTCCCAGCACCGCCTATGTCTACGGCGGCGCCGTCATCGTGCTGGCGCTGATCTCGATGGTCGCCTCGCTGTTCGGCGGCGAAGAGACGCATGCCAGGGGTGCGCGTTAGGCCGTAGTCTTTCTCCCACTGGCCCGGAAGTTGCTCTTACAGTGACCGGCGACGAATGCCGACCGCGTCACTGCGAGAGGAACGATGACAGAGCAGCACCGGGCTGAAGTTCGAGGCGGAATTTCCGCTGAGGGAGGAGGGCGGTTCCGCATGACGAGACGGGGAGCCTGCGTTCTGGGCTTGTTGGCGATGTTCGCCGCCGCACCGGCGCATGGCGCCGACTGGCCGACCCGGTCCGTGACCGTGATCGTGCCCTACGCGCCGGGCGGTTTCACCGACATCCTGGCCAGGCTCGCCTCCAAGCATCTGTCGGACAAATTCGGTCAGCCCTTCGTGATCGAGAACAGGCTCGGCGCGGGCGGCTCCATTGGCGCCACTTACGTCGCCAACGCGGCGCCGGACGGCTACACGATCCTGTTCGGCTCGGCGTCGCAGTTCGGCGTCTCGCCCTTCATCCAGAAGGTCGGCTACGACCTGGACTCGTTCGCGCCGGCGTCTGTGTTCGGCACGATCCCGTTCCTGCTCGGCATCAAGGCGTCGCTGCCGGCCAAGACGGTGCCGGAGTTCGTCTCCTACGCGAAGGCCAACCCCGGCAAGCTCAACTACGCGACCGCGGGGAGCGGCGCGACCAGCCATCTGCTCGGCGCGGGCTTTGGCGCGCGCGCTGGCATCGACATCGTCCACGTTCCGTTCAAGGGCTCGGCGCAGGCGACTGCGGCGCTGGTGCAGGGCACCGTGGAGATCGCCTGGACCGGTGTGTCCGACATGGCGGCGCAGATGACCAACGAGAACATCCGCGTGCTGGCGATCTCGTCGCCGCAGCGGCTGCCCAGCCTTCCCGACATTCCATCGATCTCGGAGTTCTATCCAGGCTTCGCGCTGGAAACCTGGAACGGCTTCCTCGCGCCGCGCGGCACGCCGCGGGAAATCGTCGACAAGATTTCACAGGGCACCATCGAAGCCGCGAAATCGCCCGACATCGGCAAGCGTTTTGTCGATCTCGGCATCGATCCGAAGACCACGACGCCGGACGAGCTCGCCGCGATCATCAAACGTGACCAGACGTTCTATCCGGTGGTTTTGAAGGCTGCGGGCCTGTTGCCGGCCACTGCGAATTGACCGCTCGCTGCATATCGGAAACCCGCCGCCCGGCAGCGCGATAGAGCGGTCCGTTTGACGGAACGGTCATGCGCATTTGCACATCACGCGCTGCCGTTTTTTGTGGCGTTGCGATTGCTTTCCTGAAAGACTCTTTGTCTCCCCCTCCGCCAATCCAATGAAGGCCGGTGTTGATGAGCCATCCTGATGTGCTTTTCGTTTCCTATCAGGACACGCTGAAGCTTCTCTCCGTCGAAGACGCAATGCGGGTCTGCGAGGAGGTCTACCACATGCACGCACGCGGCAGCGTCGTGTTGTCGAAGCCGCCGAGCTTCAAGCTCGACATCGACGAGGGCTTCAACAACCACTGGCACGTCAAGGGCACGCTCCTGAAGGACATCCCGGTCACCGGCGTGCGGATGTACAACTATTACAACGACGGTCAGCGCAACACGGTCGGCGGGCTCGACTGCACGCGGTGGATCGCGCTGTCCGACCCGATGACCGGCCATGCGCTGGCGATCGTCGACGAGCATCTGGTCTATGGCCTGCGTAGCGCCGCCGCCGCCGTGATCCCATGCAAATGGCTCGGCCCGGTGTCGCCGAAGGTGCTGGGCCTCGTCGGCGTCGGCTCGATGGGCACCAACGCCATGCGCTGCCTGCTCACGCAGTACAAGTTCGAGCAGATCCTGGTGACCTCGCGGCGGGCGGAGACGCGCGAGGCCTTCGCGGCGCAGTGGTCGAAGACGCTCGGCATTCCGGTGGTGGCGAAGGAGCGCATCGAGGACGTGGTGCGCGCGGCCGACATCGCGGTCGGGGGCACCACCTCGTCGGACGTCATGACCCGCGAGGCCTGGCTCAAGCCCGGCGCGGTGTTCATCTCGCTCGCCCGTCGTGAGTTCGAGCCGGAGGGCTGGGTGAAGGTCGACAAGGTGGTGATCGACAGCTGGGAGATGAACTACCTGATGCCGTTCTTCAAGCAGATGGTCGACAAGGGCACCTTCACGCGCGACAAGCTGCACGGCGAGATTCACGAGGTTGTCGCGGGCACGAAGTCCGGCCGCGAACGCGCCGATGAGCGCATCCTGATCCATACGACCGGTTTGGTCACCCAGGACGTCGCGATCTGCCACTATCTCTATCAGCAGGCCAAGGCCAAGGGCCTGGGCATCACGCTGCCGGCGGCGCGCGCGCCGGTTTGACATCGAGGGAGCATGGAGTGCTGAAGATCATCGACCTCAATACGGCCACGGCCGAGCCCATGGAGAAGGGCCGCGGCAGCAAGATCAAGCTCGTCAACACGTCGCTTGGTACCGAAGCGCTCGATGTGCATTTGAACAAGCTCGTGCCCGGCGGGCCGCGCGGCAGCCTGCACAAGCACAGCCAGGCCGACAACGTCTATATCGTGCACAGCGGGCAGGGCGAACTGGTCGCCGACGGCAAGACCTACACCGTCAAGAAAGACCAGGTGGTCTTCATTCCGGCCGGGATGCCGCATTCGCTCAGCAACGTCTCGGACGAGCCGTTCGAGATTTTCGAGATCTACGCGCCGGCCGGATCGAAGTTCGATTTCATCGCCTGCTGACGCTTCAACGCTTGTCCGCGGTGCGCTCCTTCCATTCCACCACCGCGAAGGTGCGGCCGACGGTCTCCGGCAGCAGGAAGGTGAACACGAGGCTGATCGCCGCGCCGATGATGCCGAGCATCATGGCGTCGCGCAGCGAGCCGACGAGCCCCGCCGCGATGATCACCGGCACGATATAGGGCGCCATGCTGCCGATCAGGCGGCCGATGTTGAAGATCGTCGAGGTCGCGGTCGCCCGCATCTCGACCGGATATAGCTCGGCGAACCACGGCCCGAACTGGCCGATCGAGGCCTGGCCGAAGCCCCAAAGCAGATAGGCCCAGAACAGGCCCCAGCTCATGTAGTCGCCAGGGAAACGCGTGGCGCTGGTGGAGTGGATCGCGATCAGTCCCGCGAGCCCGATCAGCGTCGCGACGACGATCGATGCTCTGCGGCCGTAAGCGTCGCTGATATAGCCCGCGCCGATCATGCCGACCGCGGATACCGCGGCGAACCACAGCGTGATGGCGCGCAGCGCCCCGAGATTGCCGCCGAGGTCGCGCAGGATCAGCGTCGGCATGAAGATGCTGATGCTCTGATAGGCGATGATGTAGCCGCCGGTGATGATGACGCCGACCACGAGATAGCGCAGCGAGGCGCCCGTGAAGATCTCGAGGATCGGGGTCCTCTGGGCGAGCTTCTCGGCCGGCAAT
The DNA here is from genome assembly GCA_936924235.1 of uncultured Rhodoplanes sp. Classification (GTDB taxonomy): domain Bacteria; phylum Pseudomonadota; class Alphaproteobacteria; order Rhizobiales; family Xanthobacteraceae; genus Z2-YC6860. Next base: position 3,583 of record CAKZHN010000324.1, read on the forward strand.
TCGCCCTTGCTCTCGCGGCGCTTGAACTCCTGCCACAGCCGCGACTCCGGCATCTTCGAGCGCACGAACAGCATCAGAAGGAGCGGCAGGCCGCCGACGCCGAGCGCGACGCGCCAGGCGGTGTCGGCCTCGAAATAAGTGAGCGCCACGGTCGCGGCGATCGACGCCATGGCGGTGCCGGCCGACGACATCGCCTGCACGATGGCGCTGCCGACGCCGCGGCGGCGGTTGTCCCAGACCTCGTTGAGCAGCACCATGCCGGCGCCCCATTCGCCGCCGACGCCGATGCCGGTGATGATGCGGAAGATCAGCAGCGAGTTGAAGTCCCAGGCCGCCGCCGAGGCGATCGAGCCGAGCGCGAGAAGGAGCAAGGTCCAGAGCAGCGCGTTCTTGCGGCCGATCTTGTCGCCGAGCCAGCCGAACAGGATGCCGCCGAGCACCGAGGCCGCAAGCGTGCCCGCCACGATCAGGCCGGTCTGCGACTGGCTGACGTTGAGCGTCTTCTGGATCGGGATCATCAGGAACGCGACCACGATCAGGTTGTAGAAGTCGAAGGCGTAGCCCAGGATCGCGGACCATGCGACGAAGGTGCGCTCGCGCGGCGTGTAGGTCAGTTCCCCAGCCATGGTGTCCTCCCGCACGCGCGTTGGTCGCGCGTGTTCTTGTTGCCCAGCATTTCAATGTGGCGCGGTGCCGGTTGTGTGGTCAATCCGGGGTGGGGACGGCATGCGTTATGCGAGCAGCAGGGCTGCGGGCCGGTTGGCGGCCGATGCATGGTGCGACCCAGCACCAGATGTATAGGCGGCTTCGGTCGTAAGATAGAGACGCCGCGATGTCGGTCAGCGTGGATTTCACCAGCCAGGAGTTCTTCCGCGATCCCTCGGCTGCGGTCGCGCGGCTCCGCGCCTCGGGCGCCGTGGTCGACGTGAAACTCCCGATCATCGGCCGGACCTGGATCACCACGACCCAGGAGATGGCCGGGCACGTGCTGAAGGACAGCGAGACATTCACACTGCGCAAGGACGGCGAACTGGCCGGCATGCGCTGGTGGATGCCGCGCCTGATCCGCGTGCTCGCCAACAATATGCTGACCACCGACGAGCCGGACCACACGAGGCTGCGCGGCATCGTCGATGAGGCGTTCCGCCGGCGGGCCGTGATCGAGATGCGGCCGCATATCATGGCGCTGGCCGATCAGCTCGCGGGCGAGCTGTTCGCGGACGGTGCGCCTGCCGACCTGATGGTGCGCTACGCGCGGCGGCTCCCGCTTTCGGTGATCTGCGAACTGCTCGGTCTGCCGCTTGCCGACCGGTCGAAGTTCATCGCCTGGTCGAACCGGTTGATCTCACTGAACAGCGCCGCGGCCCTGGTCCTGCTCATTCCGAGCGTCTTCTCGATCAAGCGCTATCTCGAGCGGCATATCGAGACGGTCGGCCGGAGCGGCGGCGAAGG
>CAKZHN010000325.1 GCA_936924235.1 uncultured Rhodoplanes sp.
GGCGGCGGCGCTGGGGGCGGCGGCGGTGGCGGCGACTGAATCGTCGTCTTGACGACAATGACCGGCTTGTCGCTGGTCGGGTTTTGATTGGGTGGCGGCGGAGTCGGCCCCTGCGGATCGCCTGGGCCCTGCTGCTGTTGTTGTTGCTGTTGTTGCTGTTGTTGCTGTGGCGGGCTCGGCGGAACGGGCTGCACTGCGAGAATCTGCTGGCCGAGATTCTGCGTCTGGAATGCCTGCTGCACACCCTGGAGCGACAGCGCCAGTTCTTGCGGCGTCTTCTGCACCACCTGCGCCAGCGCCTGCAGCGGGCCCGCCGCGGTGACGATCGTCGCGTTGTTGGCGTTGTTGACGGTGCCGATGAGCTGGCCGCTCAGCGAATAAATGTTGAACGAACCGACGCGGCCGCCCGGCTCGACCAGCACCGACATCTTGGTCTGGCCGTTGTTGACGTCGATGTCGACCTGCACCGCGGTGCCGCGGATGCCCATGGTGGCGACCGGCGTGCCGACCTTCATGTCGCCGGTGTGCGCCACCTCGCCGGCGATGAAGGTGATCGAGCCCTGAACGAGATTGATCAGCGCCGAATTCACCGAGCCCGGCGCCGGATTGTAGACGAACTCGTTCAGCACCATCCGCGCGTTGGCGGACAGGTTGAAGGTCGAACCGTCGCCGAAGATGACGCCGACCGCAGAGTTGCCGCCGGCGGTCTGCACGACGTCGCCCTTGTAGACCGCGTCGCCGACATTGAGCGTGACGGCGACGCCGTTCCGCACCGCAGTCGCGCCGCCCTGCGCGGTCGCGACGCGGCCGATGGGCTGCGCGTCGCTGGGCGCAGGCGCGCCGGCCTGGGCGTACTGCCCGGGCGCCAGCGGTCCGGCCAGCGCCGCGACGATGTCGCCGGTCAGCGCCGCACCGTCAGGCGCGAACAGCGTCGGCAGCCGGTCGTGATCGAAATAACCGGGGATGACGAGCTTGTGCCCGTCCTGTCCCGTCAGGGTCAGGTCCGATCCGGTGCGCTTGAAGTCGGCGTGAAACAGAAACTCGGCATCCGGGATCGTCACATGCCCGCTATCGGCTGTGTCGATCAGGGCCGCGCGCGTAACGTCAATAAGGTCCGATGCCTTACCGGGCGTATTCATTTAAATATCCGATCGGCTCGAAAAGAATGAGCCGCCAACGCAAATCTGGACATCACGCCTTCCCCCAAGGCAGTGCACCACTTCAAAAAACGCGACTTGAAATTCCCAACCCACACCGACGAAATGTTAATCAATTATTAGCACTTTTTCGGCGGTACCGGCAAACTCCTGGGTGCCCGACCGATCGCGTTTTGTGCCTTTCCACACATCAGGTTAACCAGGCGCGGCCGGCCCGCTCCGGCCGCCGAAGATCGCGATGTGCCAATTCGGCTCGTGTTCCCAGGAGGAACCCGTTCAGGATCGGATTTCGTGGCGTTTGGGCCCCGATTTCAGGCTGTCAGGCCTCGGCCAGCCTCTTCAAGGCCGCTAGGTCGTCGATGGTGAGCACTCCGCCATTCAGCCGGATGATGCCATCGTTGCGAAGCGTACCAATGACCCGACCGACATGGATCACCGTCATGCCGGTGGCGTCCGCGATGTGCTGCTGGCGGAGCGGCATGTCGAACGACATGCCGGAGACCAGCCCCAGGGGCTGGAGCCGGCTTTTCAGTTGCAGAAGCAGCCGCGCAATTCGTTCCTCGGCGCGACGCCGGCCGAGGTCGGTCGCCAGCTCCTCGAGCTCGGCCTTCTCGGCAAGGCATCCCGAGATCAACACACGCAGCAGCTCAGGATCCTGAGCCAGGATGGCGGAAGCCTCGGTACGCCGGTAGACGGCATAGCGGACGTCGGTGATCGCCTCCACGAAGAAGCTCAGCCGGTCGGCAAACACCGCGCCGGCTGAGATCAGCTCGCCCGGCAGGATGAACGACAGAATCTGCCGCCGGCCGTCGGGCAACCGCCGCACGCGAGCAGCCCAGCCCGCATGGACGATCGGGATGCCGGCGAGAACGTCACCCGCCCGGTAGACGGTATGCCGAGCCCGGACGAGCTGCCGCTCCTGCTGCAAGGAGGTCCATGGCGCCGCCGCTCGCAGTTTCTCCGACCCCGCGACGTCGGCGCCGACGTTGGTCCCTTGGAGACCCGCTCCTACGCCGTCCGATCCGACAACGCGGGGCGGTTCTGGGAACGTCGACTCGCCTGCGCGGCGTGCTTCCAGAGTCATGAATTCCGGGTTGGCTCGTTGCATCGCTATCGCCAGATCGGCCTGGCCGCCACGCACCCCGATACACCCGTCATCTGATTCGCGCGGCTGGATTTCGCGCGTTTGATTCGTGTGGCCCCGCTCCTGCTGCGACAGCAGGTTTATCCGGTCAGGCCGCACAACCGCGAATCGATACTGCAAAAGCAATATAGCAGGTTGGTTTCCTGTTAACGCATCGGGCAGCAACAAAGGTTGCCATCAAATATCAGCCTTGATTGAGACCGAGCGTGTCTGGTCGCTTCCGAAGCCTCTTGCCGTCCGCGTTTCCGGGCGGAATTGGCAATTTGTTAACCATATCCGCCTGAATATGGCATCGCAGGGGGCCGGGATTTCGCAAGACCGCATCTTCGGCGGCCTGCTGGCGCGGTGCTCTGCCAAACGCAATGGATGCGGCTGCTGTTCTGCTTCCGCATCCCGTCAGATCGTCTGCCGATGACCGAGAAACAAAAAACCACGATCAATATCCGAGGTCTGACGTTTCTCATCGCGGACTCGAACGCGTATTTCTCATCGTTGTGCCACAGCATCCTTCGCGGCTTCGGCGCGACCCGGGTGATCGAGGTGCGCGACGCCGACGACGCCCGCAAGGCCCTGGTCCAGCACAAGATCGACCTGATGCTGTGCGATCAGCGGCTGCCGCCGACCGGCGGCCTCGAATTCACCCGTTGGCTGCGCGCCGATCCCACCAACGAATTCCGCACAATTCCGATCCTGCTGATGACCAGCGATACGCGCTCGACGATCGTCGCCAACGCGCGCGACTGCGGCGCCAACATGGTCCTGGTGAAGCCGGTGTCGCCCGCGAGCCTCTACGACCGGCTGGTCTGGATCGCATTCAATCCGCGCAAGTTCATCGACTCGAAAGACTATTTCGGGCCCGACCGGCGCTTCAAAATCGAGGGTTATCCGAACGGCGTGGGCCGTCGCGCTGGCGACAAGGCTGTTGACCTCGGCAACGCGGCCGGACCTGCGCTGTCGCAAAGCGACATCGATGCTCTTCTCAAGGCCACCAGAAACGGCTGATTCCCATGAGCAAGCTTGACGACGGCGAAGCCCGCGAATTCCACGTCGAGACCAAGTTCCAGCAATACGCCAAACGGCCGGGCGGCATTCCCCGCGAGCAGGCGGTCGTCAACGCGCAGACGACCGTCGCGGCGCTGAAGCCGAACTTCGAGACCTGGATCGACGACGAAATGGCCAAGCTGATGAAGATCATTCCGGAGGAAGGTCCGGATATCGACGACAGCGCCTGGATGAACGCAGCCGACGTCCACTGTCAGCGGCTGGCCGATGTCTCCGCCACGATGGGCTACGACTTCGTGTCCTACGTCGCCAACAACCTGTGCCTGATGTTCGAAGCGATCAAGCGCGGCGCCGACTACCGGCGCGACGTCATGATCTGCCATCTCGACGCCATGGCGCTCGGGCGCAAGGACCGGTTCGCGCGGATGAAGCCGGAAGATGTTCCGGATCTCACCGACGGCCTGCGCCGCGTTCTGGACTCGCCGAATTTGAAAGCCAGGCGCAATGGCGCGAACGCCCTGCCGCCTGGCTCAAGCTCCGAATCCTGACCGGATCGCCGCCGCCCGCAGCTACGGGCAACCGGGCTTAGAACACCATCTCTTCGGGCATCGGCTCGACCGGCTCCGGCTGCGACGCGCCGAGGCAGGCCAGCAGCCGCCGCTTCACGTCGGTCAGCATGATGCCGGACACGCACTCCTGCTCCCACTGCGCCGTGTCGGCCAGGCGGCCTTCTGCGGACGCCGAGGCGCAATGGGTGATCATTTCCTTGATCGCCGAGAATTCCTGATGAAGCCGGTCGAAGTTCTGCAGCTGCTGGATCAGCTCGAAGTCCGCGGCGTTGCCGCGCATCAGCACGGTCTGGGTGACCTTGCCGCTGGCGTTTTCAAACCGGTCGAGCGTCTCGCAGAGCACCGTGGAGACCGCATTGAGCAGCCGGCCCACCCCCGAGAACTGATCCGGAACCAGACCATCGATTTCGCCAACACACGTAGCTTCCTGAAGCGCGCTCATGTTTCCCTGCCGTTGACGCCACATTTCCTTGGCGCCGAACGCACATGGTCCCCCGGCGCGACGGCCACGCTAGGCGGTCGCGGTGTGAATAGTCTTAAAACTGTCGGAGAAGGCAGGCGGTCTTGCGGCGCGGTGGTAAACGCCGCGCCTACGGAATCATGCGGATTTTAACTGCAGCCGCTGCGTAAGGAGATCGTTCACCATGGGCCGGTGGCCGCCGGCGCGTCGGCCGGCGGCCTGAGGATCACGACAGCTTGCCGACCACCGCCTCGACCTTTTCGCGAAGCATTTCGGCCGTAAACGGCTTCACGATGTAGTTGTTAACGCCAGCCTGCGCGGCCGAGACGACGAGCGCGTTGTCGCCGCGTCCGGTAACCAGGATGAACGGCAGCTTGCGCACGGCCGGATGCCCGCGCACCGCGCGGAGCAGGCCCAGGCCGTCCATCCCCGGCATGTTGAAGTCGGAAATGATCATGTCGAGCGGCTGCGTCGTGGCCTTCTTGAAGGCGTCATCGCCGTTTTCCGCGTCGATGATCTGCCGGACGCCCATTTCCTGCAATGCGAGTCGAGTGACTTCCCGCATCGTGAGTTGATCGTCGACGACAAGAACCTTGAAGGTCATTGCGAGTGGCATTTGCTGAACTCCTGGTCTGAGCGGACCTTATTGCTGCTTCTCGATTGCAGCCGTCTCAGTTGAGACGGGCTGCATTCGTTGTTCCGTCGGTTGCGGGGGGTAGAT
>CAKZHN010000326.1 GCA_936924235.1 uncultured Rhodoplanes sp.
GTGACTTGAGTTCAGACGTGTGCCCTTCCGATCTATCGTCGCATTAAGCTAAAGTTCGAGCCGTCGACACAGATTCGCCGCCAAACAAAGCGAGGGAACCTGTGCAGATCGGATGGGGGAGGGGTCCCGCCCGTTTGCCGCATTTCCTATTTGGGTGATGCTGGGTTGCCGGCTGATTTGGCCGGTCGGCCTTGAGTGATATTTGGGAGGCGGTGCGCCGGAGTCTTTGTGCAAACGACGCTGCTGAGCATTGCGATCGCCCTGATCCTGGCGCTGCTCGCCGCGCTGATCGGCCCGCATTTCATCCATTGGAACGACCACCGGGCGTTCTTCGAGGCCGAGGCCAGCCGGCTGGTCGGGCTTCGGGTCAGGGTCAGCGGCGACATCGACGCCAAGCTCTTGCCGTTTCCGGCCTTGACGCTGAGCGGCATCGCCATCGGCTCGACCGGCGAGACCAGCCGGGTCCAGGCCGGCTCGCTGCGGCTCGAGCTGGCGCTCGGCCCGCTGATGCGCGGCGAGCTGCGCGCCACAGAGGTCAAGCTTGTCGCGCCGCAGTTCAGCGTCGGTCTCGACGCGCAAGGCCGGGTCGACTGGCCGCCGCTCGCGCTTGCCACCGAAACGCTGTCGATCGATCGGCTGACCGTCGAGGGCGGCAAGATCGGTTTGATCGACGCTGCGAGCGGCTCGCGGCTGACGCTCGACCAGGTGCGGTTTTCCGGCGAGGTGCGGTCGCTGACCGGCCCGATCCGCGGCAGCGGCGAATTCGTCTCCGACGGCGCCACCTATGGCTACGACATCTCGGCCGGCCGAAGCGGCCCCGAAGGAACACGGATGCGGTTCAGCCTGAAGACCGACGAGCGGCCGATGAACGTCGAGGCCGACGGCATGCTCGCCTTCGAGGGCGCCGCGCCGCGCTTCGACGGTTCGTTGACGCTGCTGCGTCCGGCCGCCGCGGTGATGTCGGGCGGCAGGGTGGCGGCGAGCGAGCCCTGGCGGCTGACCAGCAAGGTGAAAGCCGGGACCGGCTCTGCGACCCTGGACGAGGTGTCGTTCCAGTATGGGCCGGACGAGCGCGCGGTGACGCTGACCGGCGAGGCGAAGTTCGAGTTCGGCCAGTATCCGCACATGGACGCTACGCTTGCGGCGCGTCAGATCGATCTCGACCGGCTGCTCGCCAATTCTGACGCCACGAAACCCGATGCGCCGCGGCGGCTGCCACTTGCGGCAGTGCGGTCGTTCGGCGAGATGCTCGGCGGCGCGCTGCGGCCGTCCTGGCCGGTGCAGCTTGTCGTCAAGGTCGACGCCATGACGGTCGGCGGCGGCACCGTGCAGAGCGTCGGCACGGAGCTCCGCTCGGACGGCACGACCTGGACGGTCGACAAGCTCGAACTCCGCGCGCCGGGCTTCACGCACCTCAAGATCGACGGCCGGCTGTTCGCGCTGGGCAAGGGGCTCGGCTTTGTCGGCGGCGCGGCGATCGATTCCCAGGACCCGCGCAATCTCCTGACCTGGCTCACCGGCAGCGCCGCGTCGCAGGCGCCGATCAAGCCCTGGCATGCGATCGGCGACGTCACGCTCAATCCCAGCCGGATCGCGATCGAGCGGCTGCAGACCCAGCTCGACCGCGGCACCATCGAGGGCGACGTCGCCTATGCCTGGCCTGCGGACGGCAAGCCGGCCCGGGTCGATGCCGACTTGCGCGTCTCGGAGCTCGATCTCGATGCGCTGCTCGGCGTCGGCGAGAGCGCTTTGTCCGGATTGGGACTGGAGCGGCCGGGCGAAGCCAAGCTCGCGGTCGAAGCGGAGCGCGCCAGATTTGCCGGAGTCGACGCCCGCAACGTCTCGGCGCGGCTCACGCTCGACGGCGGTGCGCTGACAATCGACCGCGTCTCGGTCGGCAACTTCGGCGACATGAGCGTGGTCGCCACCGGCAAGCTTCAGACGCAGTCCTCGCCGGGCGGCAGCGTCACGGTCTATCTCGACGCGCGCGAGCTGACCGGCCTGATCGCGCTGTCGGAGAAGTATGCGCCGGTGCTCGCGGAGCCGCTGCGGCGGCTCGCGGTCCGGCAGAAGACCGCGACGTTGCGCGCGGCGCTGAGCCTTGCCAGCGCGTCCAACGCGACAACCGGCAAGGTCGAAGTCACGGGCCAACTCGGCGCAGTGCGTGCGAACGTTACGGCGGTGGCATCCGGCAAGGCCGACGTGTTCTCGCTGAGCAATCTCGGCGCGCTCGGCGGCACCGACGTGCGGATCGACAGCCGCCTTGAGACCGACGAGTCCGGCGCTTTGCTTGCGCTGCTCGGGCTCGACCGCATGGTGGCGGCCGAGCCGCGCCCGGCGCGGCTGACGCTGGCTGCGACCGGACCGCTCGGCCGCGATCTGCGGCTCGAGGGCAGGCTCGAGGCCGGTCCCATCGAGGTCGGCGGCATCGGCGTCATCCGCCGCGCGGCCAACCAGCCGACCGCGATCTCGCTCGATCAGTTCTCCGGCACGTTCGGCGGCAGCAAGGTGCAGGGGCGTCTTGCTTTGCGCACCGGCGAGGACGCGCGCCTCGACGGCACGGTCGAGGCCGACACGATCGAGACGCCGGCCGTGGTCGCCGCCGCGGTCGGCCTGTCGGGACGCAAGGATACGGGTGCACCGGGCTGGCCGACGGAGCCGTTCGTCTGGAACGCGTTCGGTCTCAGCGGCCGGATCGAGTTCAAGTCGCAGCGTGCGACGCTGCTGCCGGGCGCCGCCGCGCAGCAGGTGCGCGGCGTGGCGCGTTTCAATCCGGCGGAGATCGTGTTCGAGGATATCGCGGGCGAGATGGGGAAGGGCCGGGTGGAGGGCCGCCTCGCCTTGACCAACGGCAGCGACGGCCTGACGGCTCGCGTGCGTCTCGCGCTGACCGACGCCGATCCCGGCGCGCTGTTTCCGAACCCGCAGGGCGCGGTGCTCGCAGGCAAGCTCACCGCGCAGACCGAGCTCGAGGGCTCGGGCCGAAGCCCCGCGGCGTTCATGGGCTCACTCACCGGCTTCGGTCATCTGATCCTGGAAAAGGCGCAGCTTGGCGGCCTCAATCCGGGTGTGTTCGGCGGCGTCACGCGCGCGATCGAGCTCGGCATTCCGCTCGCCGGCAATCGCACCCGCGAATTCGTCACCGGATTGCTCGACGCCGCGCCGCTGCCGGTCGCGCGCGCCTCCGCGGCGGTCAACGTCAGCGCCGGCCAGGCGAGGCTGAGCGAGATCAACATTCAGGCCGCGGGTGCCGACGTGCAGGCCAGCGCCAGCTACGATTTCTCCGAAGCCGCGCTCGACGCGCGGCTGACGCTCAACGGCGCCGCAACGGCGTCGGGGGCGCAGCGTCCCGTCGTACTGATTGCCCTGAAAGGCGCGCTGCCGTCGCCGCAGCGCACCGTCGACGTCAGCCTGCTCACGAGCTGGCTCACGCTGCGGGCGGTCGAGCAGCAGGCGAAACAGATCGATGTCATGGAGCGCGCCGCGCGCGACGCGGCGATCCAGGGCCATGCGACAGGGACAACTCAGGACCGTTCGACTTCGGCGCCCACTGCAAGCACACCGGACGCGCCGGCGATCGTGCCGAACGCGTCGGGCACTTCATCCGGTGCGCAGGCGCCGGCTTTGCCGGCGCCCATCGATGTTCCTGCTGTGAAGCCGCCGACGGCGCCGCGGGCCGATGGCAACGCGACGCCGATGCGGAACGAGCCGCGACCGCCGGCCTCAGTCGGCGCGCAGAACTGATGCCGGCGGTTGGACGGTGAGCATGTCGCGCGCGACAGCCGTTGCCCCGGACCCGGCGCTGTTGTTCCGATAGTGATCGAGTACGAACAGCCTGATTGCGGACGACAGGTTGCCGTGCCGCCGATCGGTGTCGATCGATGACACCAGGTCGGACAACGTCATGCTGCGTTCGTCGGCAATTTCCTTCAGGCCTTGCCAGAAAGCGTCCTCAAGACTGACGCTGGTCTTGTGGCCTGCGATCACGATGGAGCGCTTGATAACTGGCGACTTCATCGATGGTCTCCTCGTTCAATGCGATGCTGATCAAGAGTGTAACGGGCCTTGTCCAGGTCCGCCGCCGCTTGCTTGCGCTCCGCTTTGGATGCGCCGTGAGCAACGCGCTGATCAGCAGCATGCTGTTCGGCCTTGCTGCGATTGGCGCGCTTGCGAGCCAGCCGCAGGTTGACGACTTCAGACATACCAAGACTCAACGGTTGCGTTTCGCACGTAGTACCCTTTGGAGATCCCCGCTGCAGTGCAGAATCCGGATCAATTGTGCCGATAAGGTGGCAAGGATTACCGCTACGGTATAGCAGTGTGCGAATACGCACACATCGGACCTCACAATGGATTTATCCGCTTGGGTTCTGAAGCTTTTTATGAGTGACAATCAAAACACGGCTGGTGCGCGGTAAATTGTTCGTTCGGCATTTGCCACAATTCGAAATTTCATTGCGGCACGAGGCGTCTCGACCAGAAAGTGGAAGGGAAGCAGAAGCCGCGCGGCAGCAACATGCGATTCGCAGCACAAAGAAATTTCGCCAAGGCCCAAGAAATTTCGCTACACGCGCAACCAATCACCCCGGACGAGTCATGCGCTCCGGGCGGACCAGACTGTCAAATTCCGCGTCAGTGACGAAACCCAGCCGCACGGCCTCTTCGCGCAGCGTGGTGCCATTGGCGTGCGCGGTCTTGGCGATCTTGGCCGCATTCTCGTAGCCGATCTTCGGCGCAAGCGCGGTCACCAGCATCAGCGAGCGCTCCATCAGCTCGCGAATGCGCGCCTCGTTGGCCTTGATGCCGGCCACGCAGTTGTCGGTGAAGGATCGTGCGGCATCCCCCAAAAGGAGGATGGACTGCAGCATGCAGTGCGCGAGCACCGGCTTGTACACGTTCAACTCGAAGTGGCCCTGGCTCGCACCCATCGAGATGGTGGTCTGGTTGCCGAACACCTGGCAGCACACCATCGTGAGCGCCTCGGCCTGGGTCGGATTCACCTTGCCGGGCATGATCGAGGAGCCGGGCTCGTTCTCCGGCAGGATCAGTTCGCCGATGCCGGAGCGCGGGCCTGAGCCGAGCAGGCGGATGTCGTTGGCGATCTTG
>CAKZHN010000327.1 GCA_936924235.1 uncultured Rhodoplanes sp.
AGCTCGGCCATGGCGCCGTTCGGGAACAGTTCCTTGTACTTCGGAATCTTGTCGTAGAAGGCCGCGATGCGGCCGGCCAGCATCGGAATCGTCCCGCCGGCGTGCGAGAAGATCCACTTGATGTCGGGATAGTTCTTGAACGCACCGCTGAGCAGCAGGCTCGTCACCGTGCGGGTGGTGTCGTGCGGCACCTCGATCACCGCCGGGAATGCACCGACGCTCAGGCGCCCGCAGCAGGCTGCGACCAGCGGATGCACGTAGCAGACGGCCTTCCGCTTGTTCAGCTCCTCCAGCACCGGCTTGTACATCGGATCGCCGAGCCACTTGTCGCCGTAGTTGGACTGGAAGTTGATGCCGTCGGCCTTCAAGGTGTCGAAGGCGTATGCGATCTCCTTGAGCGTCACATCGACGTTCATCATCGACAGCGGCGCGAACACGTGGAAGCGGCCCGGATGGTCGCGGCGCATCCCGGCAGCGAAGTCCTGACAGACCCGCACGATCTTGGCCGCCTCGTCGGCGCCTTCGTCGAACCACAGTCCCGGCGTCGAGGCGAGCGAGATCACCGCGGTGCGGATGCCGTTCTTGTCCATGTTCTCGATGGCCTTCGCCGGCGTCCAGTCGAACACTCCGGGATACGGCGGGATGTTGCGCTTGCCCTCGTAGTCCTTCTGCTTCTCCAGATAGGACGGCGGATAGAAATGATGGTGGGTGTCGATCAGCGTCTTGGCCCCCTGGGCGCGGACCGCGGGCGCAGCCAGCGTGGCGGCGGCAGCGGTTGCGGCCAGGCCGGCCATGAAGCCGCGGCGGCTCAGGCTTCCCTGGTCGCAGGCGGGGCAGTTGTGGATCAGCATTGGCATCCTCCCGGGCTCTTGGTGTTCAGACCTTGGCGTTTCAGATTTGGCGTTTCAGACTTTGGCATCTGACGATTTGCCGTGATGATAGTCTGGCCTATAAAACCGACAAGCCGCCCTCCAGCACCTGCGACCCCATCACAAGAGCCATGCCGAAAATCACCTACATCCAACAGGACGGGACCGAGCGCACGATCGAGGCCGAGGTCGGCTCGACCGTGATGGAAACCGCCATCAACAACGACATTCCGGGCATCCTCGCCACCTGCGGCGGCTCGTGCTCCTGCGCCACCTGCCACGTCTATGTGGACGACGACTGGGTCGACAAGCTGCCGCCGCCGGAGCTGGAAGAGAACGACATGCTCGACACCGCCCACGACCTGCAGGAGAACTCGCGGCTGTCGTGCCAGATCAAGGTGACCGAGGAGCTCGACGGGCTGATCGTCACCACGCCTGAACGGCAGATTTGAAGCGTTGCCAATCTTTTCGAGGCAACTCGGGCGGACCATCACCGTCATCCTGAGGTGCCCGCCGAAGGCGGGCCTCGAAGGAGACGGCCCCGAAATCCCGGGCCGCTCATCCTTCGAGGCTCGCTGCGCTCGCACCTCAGGATGACGGGTCGAAAGCGCGCCAGGCTGTTCTCCGTCACTCGCCTTCTCTAATATCCCCCACAAGCCGCCGGTCGCCGTTCGCGAAACAGGCGGCGCTGGGAGGCTGCCATGATGCGTGCCTGCGTTGCCGCGCTCGCGTTCGTTGCCATCGCCGTTTCGCCCGTCCTCGCCGCCGATCCGGCCGTGCCGAAATTCCAGCCCGAGCCGTTCTGGCCGAAGCCGCTGCCGGACAACTGGATCCTCGGTCAGGTCGCGGGCATCGCGGTCGACCGCCAGGACAACATCTGGATCATCCACCGCCCGGCGACGCTGCTCGACGACGAGCAAGGCGCGCAGAAGAATCCGCCCGAGACGATCTGCTGCAAGGCCGCGCCGCCGGTGCTGAAGTTCGATCCCGAGGGCAACCTGCTCGCCTCCTGGGGTCCAGTGGCCGGCCACTGGATCAAGAACGAGCACGGCATCCACATCGATCGCGACGGCAATGTCTGGCTCGGCGGCAACAACGACGGCGACCAGATCCTGAAGTTCACGCCGGATGGCAAGTTCCTGATGCAGATCGGCAAGGACGACGGCACCAAGGGCTCGCTGTCGCAAACCCGGCTCGGCCGTCCCGCCCACATGATGACCGATCCGGACGCCGGCGAGATCTACGTCGCCGACGGCTACGGCAACCACCGGGTGATCGTGTTCGACGTGAACACCGGCGCGTTCAAGCGGATGTGGGGCGCCTACGGCAAGCCGCCGACCGACGAGAAGTTGCCGCCGTACCGGCCGGACGCCGCGCCCTCGGCGCAGTTCTCCAATCCGGTGCACTGCGTGCGCATCGCCAATGACGGGCTGGTCTACGTCTGCGACCGCGCCAATGACCGCATCCAGGTGTTTCACAAGGATGGGACCTTCGTGAAGGAATTCCGGGTCTCGACCGCCACCCTGCAGAACGGCTCGGTCTGGGACCTGGTGTTGTCGGAAGACAACGCCCAGAAATTCATTTTCGTGGCCGATGGCGCCAACGGCAATATCGTCACTTTGGACCGCCAAACCGGCCAGGAATTGGCCAAATGGGGCCGGACCGGCCGCCAGCCGGGGCAGTTCAAATGGGTCCACAACCTCGCTATCGATTCCAAGGGTAATCTATATACTACCGAGGTCGGGTACGGACGGCGGGCGCAGAAGTTCAGGAGAGTGGAATGATCAGGGCGCTGGTTGTGGCGGGGGTGCTGAGCGTTGCGGTGGTTTCGCAGGCCGCCGCCTGGAACGATCTGACCAACAGCGTCTTCGGCTACAAGGGCAACGACACCGGCGGCATCATTCCGTGGTCGCCCGAGAACGAGAAGCGAGCCTTCGAGATCGCCACCGACAACTGCCGCTGGAACAACAAGTATCCGGTGGCGACCAGCATCCACCGCGTGCCGGGCGACTTCATCGCCTACAAGTGCCAGTGGGATCCGCCGCGCCCGCGTGCGCGCCGCTACTCGCCCGAGCCGGTCGAGAACGTCGACATCGACACCCTCGCCAGGTAACGCGGCTACCGCGCCGGCACCTCGATCGGGTTGCAGTTGCGGCGGCCGCTGGTCATGCATTCGTCGGCCTTGCGCGCCGCGACCAGCGCGTTGCCGAGCCAGATGCCGATCCCGATGATCACCACGCCGGCGATGGCGAGAAAGAGGTTGGAGTCGCGGCGGTCGCGCGCCTCCTGCTCGGGTGTCTGCGGCTTTTCCAGCTGGTCGTCGCCCATCGTCCGAACCTAGCGCAAGTCCGACGCTTCGGGCCACCGGCTACATCTCCAACTGCTGGATCGTGAGATTTGCGGAACGAAGCCGCACGCTGAGCTCGCGGCCGAGCGCCGCCAGAAGCTTGATCGCGACCGCGGGCTCGGCCTCGCGCAGCGCATCGAAGCCCTGCCCGCTCAGCGCAAACGCTGTCACGTCCTCGTCGGCCGTCACCGTCGCCGAGCGCGGCCCGCGGTCGAGAATCGCTAGCTCGCCGAACACCGTGCCGGGCCCGAAGGTGACGAGCCTGATCGCGCCATCGGCGTGGCGGATGTGCACGCTGGCGCGTCCCCTGGTGACGAGAAACAGCGCGGTGCCGGGATCGCCCTGCCGGAAGATCACCTCGCCGGCCGGCCAGTTCACGCGCTCCAGATGCCGCTGGAGCGCCGCGATCTCGCCGGGCGCGAAATCGCGCAGGATGGAAACCTGCTCGACCCCGATTTCCTCGGTCGAGTCCGGCGCGGCGACAGCGCCGAGCAGCCCGTCCTCGGCCCATTCGATGGCGCGGTCGACGTCGGGAAACACCCGGTCGCGGGCGCTGAAGGCGCCGGCGAGGCCTGGCGCCGCGGCCCGCTCGGCATAGACCAAAGCGAGCCCGATGCTCTGCCGGGCGAGCGCCTGGTCGATGTCGCCGAGAATCCGCGCGCCGGTGGAGTCGACGTCGGTGACGCGGCGCAGATCGAGCAGCACCGCGCAGGTCGTGGCCGAGGTCTCGCGCGCCACGGCCTGCGCGAGCCGCTCGGCGCTGCCGAAGAACAACGCGCCCTGCAGCTCGATCACGAGAATGGCCGAGCCTTGTGTCTCGAGCGTCGCGATCGCTGCGGCGCTGCGCGACTTGCGCGAACGGACGCGGTCGCAGCGATAGAGCCGCCGCACGCTCGATCGGCTCATCCGCACCACGAACAGCAGCACCGCCAGCGCGATGCCGATGAACACCGCGAGCACCACGTTGACCACGATCGACAGCACCGAGACGAACAGCGCGACCGCGAGGTCGAGCGCGACGGTGCCGCGATGCGGCGTGTCGCGCCTGAACAGCGCGGCGGCGGCCTGCTTGGTCCACGGATCGATGTGCTGGACCGCGATCACCATGATCAGCGCCGAGAGCACCGCGCGCGGCAACCAGGTCACCAGCGGAAACAGCAGGGTCGCGGCGGCGAGCAGGAGCAGCGCATTGACGGCAACCGAGCGCCAGGTGCGGCCGCCGAAGGCGCGGTTGGTCACGCTCGGGCCGATGTTGATGCCGCTGGTGATGCCGCCGAAGGCACCCGACGCCGCGTTGGCGAGGCCGAGCCGCACCAGCAGCCGGTCACCGTCGGCGCGCAGATCGCCGGGCGCGCCGGCAAGCTTGGCGCAGAGCAGCGCGTCGATCGAGGCGATGATCGCCAGCGCCAGTGCGCCGGACAGGATCGCGGGCGCGGCCTGCATCAGCGTGCCCTCGATGGTGAAGCCGGTGAAATCGACCAGCACGCTGCGCATCGCGGCGCTCACGGTCAGCGGGCCGATGGTCGGCCCGAGATGCGCGGACAGGCCCGCAAGCACCAGTCCGTAGTAGGCGACGAGACCTGCGCCGAGCCCGATCAGCAGCGGCGGGATCTTCGTGGTGATCTTCCGGGCGTGCCACATCGCCGCGAAGGTC
This sequence comes from uncultured Rhodoplanes sp., assembly GCA_936924235.1. Classification (GTDB taxonomy): domain Bacteria; phylum Pseudomonadota; class Alphaproteobacteria; order Rhizobiales; family Xanthobacteraceae; genus Z2-YC6860. The sequence goes on from CAKZHN010000327.1 coordinate 4,871, forward strand.
AGCGCCGCGACCAGCAGGCTCAGCGGCTGCGCCGACGAAAGATAGAGATGCACCTGGCGGAAGCCGATGCTGCGCTGATAGCCCAGCACGTTGCCGAGCTGCACGAGAAACAGCAGCACCGCCGCCATGTTCTGGAATCCGGCCATCACCGGATGCGGCGCGAACTTGATCAGCGTGCCGAGCCGCAGGAGCCCGAACAGCGCCTGGAGCACGCCGCCGAGCAGCACGATGGC
>CAKZHN010000328.1 GCA_936924235.1 uncultured Rhodoplanes sp.
CAGTTTTCGCGGTCCGTGGTCGGAGCGGCAGAAAGTCTTGGGCATGCCGCCCTTGCCGTTGACGCCGTCCTCGAAGGCCACCGCCTTGAGGTTGCCTTTCAGGTCGTAGTTCCAGGCGTGGTAGACGCAGGTGAAATCGCGGGCGTTGCCGCCGCCGTCGAGCACGATCAGCGCGCCGCGATGGGCGCAGCGGTTTTCGAAGGCATAGACCTCGTCGTCGACGTCGCGCGCCACGATCACCGGCATGCTGCCGAGGAAGGTCGCGCGATAGTCGCCGGGCTTGGCCACCTCGGCTTCGAGGCAGAGGAAGTCCCAGACCGGGCCTTCCCAGATGCGCTGCTGCTCGAGCGCGTAGATCTCCGGCGAATGGTAGATCCAGAACGGCACGCGGGTCAGCGCGCCTTCAGGCCATTCGGTCGGCTGCGGCGTGTTCGGAATCGAGCCGGGCGTGACGTTGACGTTCATCGCGGCCTCGCAGCGTGTGAATCAGCCGGTCTTGCGCGCCGGCGCGGTCGCGTCCCACCATGGGCAGATGTCGCGCGCCAGCTTGTGGTTGCCTTCCATCACGTTGAGGGGGAGGCGATAGCCCTTCTCGGCGTTGGAGATGCGCAATTCGCGCGCCTCGTCGCGCTGCTCCTGGTTCAGCCAATAGCGCTCGTGGCCCCACAGGCTCGGGCCCTGGGTGATGATCTCGGGCGTCCAGTTCTCGGTGTCGATGGTGCGGCCGCCCCAGCCGTATTCGAACATGAATTTGGACGGCGACCACGAATAGAACGAATGGACCTGGTCGTTGTAGTGGCGGCCGAAGGTGGTCGCGATCATTTCCGGATTCTTCTGCGCCAGGTCATAGCCCTGGCCGACGTCGTCGAGATAGCAGGTCTCGACCATCAGATGATGGATGCCGACCTTGCCGGACTCGATGAAGGCCACGCTGTGGTGGCGCGGATTGACGTGGAAGAAGTAGGCCGCGAACGGCTTGGTGAAGTAGTCGCTGAGATGGAAGCCCAGGATGTCCTGGTAGAACGGCAGGATATCGCCGATCTTCTCGCAGTGGAGCACGGCGTGACCCATGCCCAATGGCCCGGTGCGGAAGCCCGAGATGGCGCGGCCGGGCTTGAACGGATCGGTGGTGGTCTCGGCGCTGTGGAAGATTTCGAGCCGGTTGCCGGCCGGATCCGACAGCACGATGAGGTCGCGCACCTTGCGCTCCTCGGCCAGCGCCCGGGAGCCGCGCGCGAACGGCACCTTGTGGCGTTCGAGATTGGCCCCGTAGGCGTCCAGCGCCGCGGCGTCCGCCACCTCCCAGCCGAAGAAGCCCGGCGCGTCGGCCGCGTCCTCGTGGACCACCAGGCGCTGCTTCTTGTCGTCCATCCGGAAGGTCGCCGTCCCACGGCTCTTGTCGACCAGCTGCATGCCCAGGAACCGGCTGGCATAGGCCGTCCAGTCTTCGAGATTGGCGGTGCGAAGACCGATGTAACCCAGCGTTTCCAAGCCCATCGCCGCTTCTCCTGTGGCCGCTTGTCCTGCGGAATTAACGAGTGATTTGACCGCTTTATACCATGATCCGCGGCCCTGGCGGAACGCCACGCCATGCCGAAACCACATGGGTGCACAAGGCGGCAGCCGGGGCTTTCGGCCTCATCCGCTGCCGCTCTTGTGGGCTTCCGCCCCCCAGCACCGCAATGTTAGCGTTGCCCCACAGGTCGCTCGCACGTGCATTGAACATCCGCACGGTCACAGCAGAAGGGCCGCGGATTCCCCAAACGGAGGACGTCCATGGCCTTGCGCCGCTCTTCATCCTTGCTTGCCTTGCTGTCCGGTGCGGCGCTGCTTGCGGCCGCAAGCCAGCCGTCGCGCGCCGCCGACGAATTGCGGATCGGGCTGATCGCTCCGATGACCGGTCCCTTCGCTCAAGTGGGCAAGGACATGGTCGACGGCTTCAATATGTATCTCGAAGAAGCCAACAACGATTTCGCTGGCGCCAAGGTCAAGCTGATCGTCGAGGACGACCAGGCCAAGCCGGACACCGGGGTCACCAAGGCGAAGAAGCTGATCCTGCAGGACAAGGTGCAGCTCCTGGTCGGCGGCGTGCTGGCCTCGACCGGCTATGCGCTGGCGCCGATCTCGACCAGCGACAAGACCGTGTACATTCCGTCCGTGCCGGCGTCGGATGATCTCACGCAGCGCGACTCATCCAAGTTTCCCTATCTGATCCGCACCGGCTGGAGCAGCTCGCAGCCGCATCATGCGCTCGGGCAATGGGCCTGCGACCAGGGCTACAAGAAAATCGTCGCGATCGGCGCCGATTACGCGTTCGGCTACGAGTCGGTCGGTGGCTTCCAGAAGGCGTTCGAGGACTGCGGCGGGCAGATCGTGCAGAAAATCTGGCCGCCGCTCGGCGCGAAGGACTTCGGGCCGTACATTCCGAGCATCAAGGCGGACGCGGACGCCGTCTTCTCGCTGATGGTCGGCCCGATGGCGCTGCAGTTTCCCAAGCAGCTCCGCCAGTCCGGCTACAAGAAGCCGATCATCGGCGGCGGCACGAGCTATGACGAATTTGCGCTGCCGTTCATGGACGACACGGTCATCGGCGACGTCTCGGCGCTGCAGTACAGCGCCGCGCTGGAGACGCCGAAGAACGAGGCCTTCGTCAAGAAGTACCGCACGAAGTACGGCAAGGTGCCGTCCTACTTCTCGGAGACCAACTACTCGACCGCGATGATGATCCACGAGGTGCTCAAGGGGACCAAAGGCGCATTCCCGGGTCCCGACCAGTTCGTCGCCAAGCTTGCGGCGCTCAAGATCGACACGCCGCGCGGGCCGGTCAGCTTCGACGACATGCGCAACCCGGTGCAGAACATCTACATCAAGAAGGTCGAGAAGAAGAAGCTGTTCGGCTACGACAAGGAAGAGCTCTGGAACACGGTGATCAAGACCTATCCGGCCGTGAGCCAGTTCTGGACCTACGGCAAGGACGCGTTCCTGAAGCAGCCGGTCTACAGCCGCGACTTCCCGCCGTGCAAGTTCTGCAACTAGCAGGCCTCGCGGGATCGACCAGGACACTTCGGCTGAATCCGAAGTGTTGGCCGATGAAATCTGGACGATCTACTCCTAGGTTCCGGGCCATGCCTGGATCTCCGTCCATTGCAGAGGTGGCAGCGCTGGTTGGGAACCCGGCGCGCGCCAACGTTCTGATGGCGTTGCTCGACGGCCGCGCCCTGACCGCCGGCGAGCTCGCCTACGCGGCTGGTGTTTCGCCGCAAACGACGAGTGGCCACCTGGCCAAGATGATGGACGCGCGGCTCTTGGTGCTCGCCAAGCAGGGCCGGCATTCCTATTACCGCCTTGCTTCGCCTCTCGTCGGGCGAATGCTCGAGGGCCTGATGGCGGTCGCGGTCGACGGACCTCCGCGTTATCAGCCTCGCTGGCGGGGCCATGACGAACTTCGGATGGCACGCACTTGCTACGACCATCTGGCGGGCCATCTCGGTGTCGCTCTGACCGACGCCCTTGCGGCCCGCGGTCATGTTGTTTTGACCGAGGATGGGGGCATGGTCACGCCGGCGGGAGAAGAGTTTCTCGCAGGCTTTGGCATCGATGTGCATCAACTGGCTCATGGCCGTCGGGCATTCTGCCGGCCCTGCCTGGATTGGAGCGAGCGGCGTCCGCATCTTGCCGGTTCCGTGGGTGCGGCTGTTGCTGCGCGATGCTTTGAACTCGGTTGGATTTCGCATGCCCGCGAGCCGCGTGTATTGAAAATTTTGCCGAAAGGCGTGCGCGGGTTCTCCGACGCATTTGGCATCGAATTGCAGCCGAGCCGCTAAGCGGCGGCAATTGGGCCGCTGCAATTTCGTTTCCGTCGAACACTTCGGATTCGGCCGAAGTTGTTCGAGTGGAATTGGCTCAGCACTGCCAGCACATTCCCGTCAGGCCAGTCCGAAGAAGGAGGTCCTGATGAACTTCGCAATCACCTATCCGGTCTGTCTGGCGTTGGGCGTGGGCTTGTTGGCATCCAGCCCCATGCGTGCGCGCGACAACGACCCATCATCCAACATGGAGAAGCAAACGATGCTTGAACTGACGAAAGGCTTCGCGCCGACCAGCGGACATGTTGCGCTTGCGGCAACATGGGAGGCCAAAGACGGACAAGCCGATGCCGTCGCGGACATCCTGCGCCGCATGGCCGAGGCGGTGAAATCCGAGCCCGGCACGCTGCTGTTCTGGCCGCACCGCTCGTCGTCGGATGGCCGCGTGTTCTTCCTGTACGAGCTGTTCGCCGACGATGCGGCCTTCGCGGCGCACCAGCAGACCGACCATTTCAAAAAGCTGGTGGTCGAGCAGGCTTTGCCCAAGCTGGCGCGGCGTGAACGTGTGCAAATGAAGCCGTTCCGGCCGCAAGGCCCGGAGCCCTTCGCCGAGTAGGTTGAGCGCAACCCGCGCTCCGAGCGAAAAGTCCTGGCCGCGAGGCCGGGGCTTTTTGTCTCAACGCGTCGGCGCGGACGATCTCGTGAGACGGTCGTCAGGCTTGTCATCGGAGGAGGACCACAGATCTTCGACGTGAAGCCTGATATGATCCCGGTATTGCGGCGACGTTGATTCACGACGGGCATCGTTGATGGCGGCCAATATCGGAAGGCGCAAATTTATTTCCGCGCTCGTGGGATCGGCCGTGTGGCCATCCGCGGCGCACACGCAGCAACTCAATAAGATGAAAGGTGTCGGGGTGCTGCCCATCGGTTATCGGCAGGGGGACCCGGAAGGTCAGGCTCGTATCGCGGCGTTTGGCGAGACGCTGGACAAGCTCGGCTGGAGCGACGGCCGCAATATGAGGCTCGATGTCCGGTGGTCGAGCAACGAGATCGACGGGATGAACGCGGCGACCGCGGCGCTCGTCGGGGCGATGCCGGACGTGATCGTGGTCAGCAGCAATACCGGCCTCGCCACATTGCAGAAGCTGCACCCGACTGTTCCGGCGGTGTTCGTCCAGGTCTCGGACCCGGTTGGCGGCGGATTTGTCCGAAGTCTTTCGCGTCCCGAGGGAAATCTCACCGGATTTCAGAATTTCGAGCCGGCGATGGGCGGCAAGTGGCTGGGATTGCTTAAGGAGATCG
>CAKZHN010000329.1 GCA_936924235.1 uncultured Rhodoplanes sp.
AACGCCACAGTGGAGCGCCGGGAGGCGCGCGTGCCGCAAGGCACGCGGCACCTCCCAGAGGTGCCAGACCAAGACGTAGCGCCTCACCGGCGCTCCGCTCCCTCATTTGAGGGAGCAAAGAAATGAAGGCGCAGCCCCGCGCCTCACCACTGCCAGGGGCCGATGAATCACGTCCGCTGTTTGACAATTGAATCAGAAGATCAAAACCGCGCTGATGCAGCACGGTTTCCCTCCCGTGGCGGTGAGGGAGGGCGCCGCGCGTGTTGATACAATGTTACGCGAATGCGGTTGCAACTGTGATTGTGTAACGTCGGGGCCAACGACTACATCAGTCTCAACCGGCGAGGCTGACATGAGCGCAAGCTGCTGCGGACACGACCACCACCATCACGACACCGGGCGCAACAACACCGGCTACCGCCGCGTGCTCTGGGCCGTGCTCGCCATCAACGCCACCATGTTCCTGGTCGAGATCGGCGCCGGCGTTGCGGCCGGCTCCGCATCGCTGCAGGCCGACGCGCTCGACTTCTTCGGCGACGCCGCGAACTACGCCATCAGCCTGTTCGTGATCGGCATGGCGCTGCGCGTGCGCGCGATCGCGGCCCTCGGCAAGGGCATCAGCATGGGTGTGTTCGGCCTCTGGATCCTCGGCACCGTGCTCTGGCATCTCGCGCACGGCACGCTGCCGAGTGCCGTCACCATGGGCGCGGTCGGCATCGCGGCCTTCGCGGCCAATGCCGGCTCGTTCGCGCTGCTCTGGGCCTATCGCGCGGGCGACGCCAACATGCGCTCGGCCTGGATCTGCACGCGCAACGACGCCATCGGCAATCTCGCGGTGCTCGCCGCCGCGGCCGGCGTGTTCGGCACCGGAACCGGCTGGCCGGACCTGATCGTCGCCACCATCATGGCGGGGCTTGCGCTGCAGGGCGCCTGGACCGTGATCCGCCAGTCGCTCGGCGAAATCCGGCAACCCGCTGTGGTTCCGGCGGAATAACCTGACATTACGCGCATACCAGTCGATAGAATCGTTCTATTGCGCGGCGACCTCCTCCATCCGTATGGTGACGCCGCGCCCGCCTGCCAGATGCGTTCCATAAACGACCGGGCGGCGCCTTGAGGGGAGCCCGCCATGCTCGAGCGCACGCCGCCGCAGTTCCGCGAACTGCAAGAAATCACCATGCAGACCGACACGCGCGACATCCTCGCGCATGCGACGCGGCAGGCGGAAAGCTACGAGGACTACTACCTGGTCGACATCGACGCGCACGTCACCGAGACCGCGTTCTGGCCGGAGATCCTGGCCATGATCGACAACGACGTGATCCGCCAGATGGGCTTCGCCAACGCCGAGCGCCCCGGCACCGGCAACGTTTCGCTGCTCAACAACCAGCCCGGTATTCTCCACCAGCACGCCTGGGGCCGCATCCCGCATCAGCAGGCGCTGATGGAGAAGGTCGAGAAGAAAGCCGGCACGCATCATTTCGTCGAGCTGGCGCGGCGCTCGATGGACGCGCTCGGTCTCGACTATCAGGTGGTGTTTCCGACGCCGATGCTGACGCTCGGCATGCATCCGCAGGACGACATCGAGGCGGCGATCGGTCAGGCCTACAACAAGTGGCTGGTCGAGACGATCCTGCCGCAGGACAACCGCCTCAAGGGCATGATCTACCTGCCGTTCAACACGCCCGAGGCCTGCGTCGAAGAGGTGCAGAAATACGCGGGCGTCGACAGCATCATCGGCTATTCGGTGGTCTCGACGCGCAACAAGCCGGTGCATCACAACAGCTACATGAAGCTCTATGCGATGATGGAGGAGAGCGGCAAGCCGTTCTCGTTCCACTCCGGCTTCAATTGGAACGATCCGTCGTTCCTGCAGCTCAACCGCTTCATCTCGATGCACGCGCTGTCGTTCGTGCATTACAGCCTGATCCACATGACCAACTGGATCATCAACGGGCTGCCGGAGCGCTTCCCGAAGCTCAAGGTGCTCTGGATCGAATCGGGGCTCGCCTGGATCCCGTATCTGATGCAGCGGCTCGACCACGAGTATCAGATGCGCACCTGCGAGGCGCCGCTGCTCAAGCGGCTGCCGAGCGACTACATGCGGGAGATGTTCTACACCAGCCAGCCGATGGAGAAGACCAACCTGAAGCTGCTGCAAGCCACGATGGAATCCTTCAACGCCGAGACGCAGCTGCTCTACGCGTCGGACTGGCCGCACTGGGACTTCGATGCGCCGAGCTCGATCACCACGCTGCCGTTCCTGAGCGAGCAGGGCAAGCGCAACATCCTCGGCCTCAACGCCGCGCGGGTGTTCAATCTCCCGGTCGAGCGCAAGCGCCCGAAGGCGGCCGACGTGCTGGCGGCGCGGCCGGGCGTGTCCTGATGGCCGTGACGGTGCAGCCGGACGCGGGCACGGCGTCGCTCGGCGACGATTTTGTTGCCGCTGCCGAACGCGCGCTGAATTCCGGCGAGCTTGCTCAGGTCTCCGATGCCGATCTGGAAAAGGTGCTGACCGCAGCGGTGCGGCTCTATGCGGCGAAGGTCGATGCCGACATGGCGCCGGCGCAGCCGATCACGCCGTCGGCCGTGACGCCGACCGACATCGTCGTCACGGCGAGCGATCTGATCAAGGCGGCGGGTCTCAATCTCTGGGACGTGTCGATGTGGTTCAACAGAAACAAGCGTGAAGGGTGATGCACGCTCTCTCCGCAGTCATTCCGGGGCGCGCCGAAGGCGCGAACCCGGAATCCATACTCCGCAGTAGTGATTATGGATTCCGGGTTCGCTCGCTACGCTCGCGCCCCGGAATGACCGTGGTGAGATAGCGTGCACAGCTAAGGGCAGGGGAATGTCATGCGTGAGGTGAACATCGGTCCGGCGTCGGAGTTCAAGGACCCGGGCCGCAAGCTGATCGGCTTCGAGCGCTTCGAGGTCGCGGTGTTCAAGGTCGGCGGCGAGTTTCACGCCTATCTCAATCACTGCCCGCACATGGGCGGGCCAGCGTGCCAGGGCAAGATGATCGCCAAGGTCGAGGAGGTCATCGCCGACGACCGCACCAGCAAGGGCATGACGTTCTCGAAGGAAAAGCTGCACGTGGTTTGCCCGTGGCACGGCTTTGAGTTCGACATCCGCACCGGCATTCATCCGGGCAATCCCAAGGCACGGCTGCGCCGCATCAAGGTTGCGGTCACCGGCGGCGACGTGGTCATCACCGTGCCGGACGCGCGCGAGCAGACGCCGGTGATGCAGGAGGCCGATATCTCGGTCTGATTATCTCGCGACCGGCTTGAACTCGCCGGTCTGCTTGTCGAGCACAGATAACTGACCGGTGGCCACGCCGAAATAGGCGCCGTGGGTCGCGACCTCGCCGCGCTCGATCAGCTTCGCAAGCCGCGGGAACGTCGTCAGGTTGTCGAGCGTGTTGACGACCGAGGCCTTCTCCAGCCGCTCGATGTATTCGGCGGGCGTGAGGCTGCCGCGCGGTCCGAGCTTCTCGGCGGCGGGCGCGATCAGCGACATCCAGCGGCCGATGAAATCGCCGGGCGACAGGGGTTGCTGCTCG
>CAKZHN010000330.1 GCA_936924235.1 uncultured Rhodoplanes sp.
CATCGGCATTGACGGTGAGCATGCCATGCGAGAAGCCGGGATAGGTCTTCAGCGACCCGTTCTTGAGCAGCTTGACCGCACGCGGCACTGAGCTTGCGAACGGGACGACTTGATCATCCTCGCCATGCATCACCAGCACCGGCACGGTGATCTTCTTGAGGTCATCGGTATAATCTTCGAGCCAGGAGTCGACGGTTGCGTAATGAGCGAGCGCACCGCCGGCCATGCCTTGGCGCCACCAGTTCGCAATGACCGCCTCCGAAGGCTTCGCCCCCTCCCGGTTGTAGCCGTAGAACGGATTCTCGGGGACGAAACGGTAGAACTCCGCCCGGTTGCCCAGCATGCCTGCCCGGATCGCTTCGAACCACTCCGGCGGCTGGCCGGACGGGTTGTCCTTGCTCCGGACCATGTTCGGCGTCAGCGAAGCGACCAGCGCGGCTTTCGCGACGCGCTCCTGGTGGCGGGCGACATAGCGAGCCACCTCGCCGCCACCTGTGGAGTGGCCGATGTGGATCGCGTCGCGCAGGTTGAGGTGTTCGGTCAGGGCCGCGAGGTCGGCAACCCAGTGGTCCATGTCGTTGCCGGTGCCGGGCTGGTCGGACCGGCCGTGGCCGCGCCGGTCGTGGGCGATCACCCGGTAGCCGTGGCGAAGGAAGAAGGTCATCTGGGCGTCCCAGTCGTCCGCCGTCAGCGGCCAGCCGTGGCTGAAAACGATCGGCTGGCCTGAGCCCCAGTCCTTGTAGAAGATGTTGACGCCGTCTTTGGTGGTGATCGTGGGCATGGTTCAGTTCCTTTCGATGAGCCGCGGATGAGAATTATCGCTCGCTGGCGCGACGTTCCAGCGACGATCCGGTGAAATAATATGACCGGTCGTCTATTAACCGGCCAAATTTTTTACGTCAGCAGAGAGGGCAAGACAAAGCGCTTGAAGCTGTCGAAGGGCGCCCGGCTGCGTTCGACCTTGGCCCGCATGACCGCCCCTTCGAACGTGTCGATCAGCGTGACGGCAAGATGCCCTGGATCCTTTCCGGCCGGTAAGTCCCCTTTCTCCTGCGCTTCCCGCAAGCATGAGGCGAGCGCGGCCGACCAGTCGCGATAGATCGCCGCAAGCTTGATCCGCACATCCTCGCTCGTCGGCGTGACCTCCAGTGCCATGTTCCCGATCAGGCAGCCGACCGCGTAACGGCGGCGCTCGTGAAACTCGGCAAGCCCGGCGAAATAGCGCGCGATGCGCGACAAGGGCGGCGTCCGCCGTTGATTCAAGATGGCCCCATACTCGGCGACAACCGCCTCCCAATATTCGGTCAAGACGGCGACGGCGAAGGCTTCCTTGCTGTCGAAGTAATTGTAGAACGAACCCTTGGGCACGCCGGCTGCCGCGGTGATCTCCTGCACGCCCGTGGCGTTGAAGCCGCGGGTGCTCACAAGGTCTCCCCCTTTTTCCAGGAGGCGCGATCGCGTTTCGGGATTGGCTGGTCTAGGCATGAGTTAATATATGACCGGTCGTCTTATTATAGTCAAGCGGTTTTTTTGGTGTGGGCACCTGGTCGCCTGCGCAGGGGCCGACCGGCGGCGTCACGACCTTCGAAGTTGGGTTCTATCCCGGCACCAAGGACGCCTACCTGCAGTTCGACGGCAAGTCGCTCGATCTGCCGAAGCGCTTCTCGCTCACCAGCCAGCGCTTCCCGAAAAACGGCGTGACGTTTTCGATGAAGAAGAACGCCGCGACCATCAAGCGCGTCGGAAAGACGTCGGTTGATTGTCAGGTGAAGTAGGTCACTCCGCGGGTATGCGTGGCGGGTATGCGTGGGGTCAGCGAGTGAAGGATGGGTTGAGCGCAGCGAAACCCATCGCTGCGCCGCATTGTAATTTGAGCGGCGATGGGTTTCGCCTTCGGCTCAACCCATCCTACGCTTGCTGCCGGGAATCGACGGGCCAACGGCGTGAAGGTCAGCGCGTTCCAAGCGCTTTCAAAAAGAAAGAGCGCCCGACCATGCTATTTCGTCGTGATCTGCCTTCCGTCTGCCTGTAAAGACGAGCGATGAGTAACCCCTCTGTCTGCCCGCAATGCTCAAGCCAAGCTGAATACGGTGGCCGGATAGGTCTCCCACCCAAAGTGATCTATCGTTGCACCGCGTGTGGGCATGAAAACTGGGTGTCCTGTCGGCCGGATACCCCAGTCACCCAGCAGCAGCAGCCTCAAAAGAAAGAATGACCTGCGTCCTTGAACGGTGTGTCTTTTGGTGCATTGTTCCATATCACCTGCGACGACCTTTTGGATGTCGGTGACTGAGAGACGCTCCTGCGCTCCCCCAATCGTGAGGGAGCCATGGAAAACCCGATCAAATTCTTCTTCTGGTACGTCGGACAACGCGTTGCGCGTGAGGGATCCGATGAGCAGGGAACAGTTATTGAAACCATGCCGCGACTGAAAGTGAAGTGGGACGGGGGGAGTACGAGTTATTTCAACCGCGACAAGCCGGGTAACGTGAAGGACGCACCCAGGGTCTCTCGTGATTGAGAATCGGTTCGCTTTGGAACTCAGGAGCCGGCAAAAGAAATTGAACCGCATGCTTTTTTCGTGCATTGTTGGAAAATCATCGGCAGCGACCATTGGGCGTCGGTGACTGAGAGACGCTATTGCGCTCCCGCCTGACGCGGAGCGCTGACATGCCCTCGAAATCCCCCTTACATCTGGAATCCGCGCACTCCTATCTGTCCGATACGGAGCGGCTGACTGCCGAAGTCGAAGACCTAAAGAAAATCCATGGGCTGAGCCTTCGGCTTGGCGAGGCCGCGACGTTAGCTGATGGCCTCGTGGACGTGCTGAGGACCGCAATTCAGCTGGTCGATGCCAGCCTTGGGTCAGTGCAGTTGCTGAACGCAGGCGGCCAACTTGAAATGGTCGGTCAGGTCGGCTTCGGTAAGGATGTTCTCGACCAGTTTGCCATCGTGACTCTGCGCGATTGTTCCACCTGCGCGGTCGCGCTCAATCGCCGCGCCCGCGTGATCGTGCCCGACATGCGCACGGATCACGATTTCACCCAGATCGCCGCCGCCCTCCGCTGCTATGGCGCGGTCGGTGCCGTGTCGACCCCAATTCTGGACAAGACCGGCGATGTGCTGGCGATGTTCTCTGTCTATTGGCTCGACGAGCATGAGCCAGACGAGCGTGAGCTAACGGCTCTCGATTTGTGTGCAGAGCTCGCGGGCCGTCACGTTGAACGCAGCGTCGCATCGAGAGCATTGCGCGACCACGAGCAACGTCAGACTTTGCTGATGCGCGAGCTGGCGCACCGAGGGAAGAATCTTCTCACGGTTATTCAAGCGATCGCCCGACGCTCTCTAGCCGGTGAGCGGTCGTTGGACGAGGCGCGCGAGGTTTTCATCGGGCGCCTCGGGGCTCTTTCAAACACGTACAGAACGCTGACTGAAGAATCGCCGGAAAGTATTCAACTGACGGATATCGTGTCCGCCGGGCTTAAGACTCTCAGCGAGCGCATCCATGTGCGAGGGCCGGCAATTCTGGTTCCGGCCAGGAAGGCGCAAACTCTTGCTCTCGTGATCCATGAGCTGGCGACGAACGCTGCGAAATATGGTGCGCTTTCTACGTCGGGCTCTGTTGAGGTCGTCTGGGAGGTTGTGGACGACAAATTCTCCCTGACGTGGTCGGAAACCGGCGGCCCTCCCGTTCAGCCGCCAGAACAGCATGGGTTTGGTTCAGTCATCATCACATCGGTGGTCGGCAGTGAGTTGAACTGCGACCCCGCGCTGAACTACATGAAGAGCGGTTTCCAGTACCGGTTGGAGTGCTCTTTCAGCGCTCTGATTTCCGCGTAGCGAGCGTAGGGTGGGCTAAGGCGCGAAGCGCCGTGCCCACCTAACTCGGATGTCCTCTGTCGTCGATTTGGAATCGATGGCTTCGTGTTGATCGGGCCGCAGACCGGGCACTTGGCGGGTACGCGTGGGCACGGCACTTCGTGCCTTTGCCCACCCTACGCTTGCTACGCTTGCTGCCCAACGTATCTAGATTCCAGGTTCTCGGACTTCGCTCGCGCTCCGGAATGACAGTCGCCGGAATTGCATTTAATTCCTTCCGCTTCGGCTCATGCTTCTCCGGACGGAGGCTGCGCGCCGTCAGCCGTTCGCCCTCCAATTAAGCGCACTGTTACCGTATCCCGATTCGCTACCGAGCGGCGGTTTAGTGCAATATCTGTTTTACGACGAGCGCTTTTTGGGAAATCTCTGCTTCTCGATCTCTCTCGCAATCTTACGCAGTGCGCTTGCCACGTCCCTCACAAATTCCGCATCGGGCGGAATTTCAAAAGCATCAAACAAATTGTCTTCTAGCCCAGCACAATTGATGAAGACACCTACGTGCGCGCCGCCCTGCACAAACACTCCGGTAGGCCGATGCGTTCGTTTCTTTTTTATCC
>CAKZHN010000331.1 GCA_936924235.1 uncultured Rhodoplanes sp.
CGCTGCAGGCCATCGCGCTGTCGCTGTCGGTTGCCTGGCAGGCCTATATCCAGGAGGCGCCGCACCTCCTGATCACCGCGGTCATCGCGCTGGTGCTGAAAGGCTTCGTCATTCCGACCGCGCTGCATAGGATCGTGCGCCGCCTCGGCATCCATCGCCAGATCGAGGAGGTGATCGGGGCGGGGCCCACGATGCTGTTCGGCCTCGGCCTCGTCGCGCTGTCGATCCTGCTGGTGCTGCCGGTCGGCCCGACCGTGAGCCTGCTGGCGCGCGAGGATCTGGCCTTCGCGCTGGCCGTGATCCTGCTCGGCCTCCTGATGATGATCACCCGCTACAACGCGGTGTCGCAGATCATCGGCTTCATGTCGCTGGAGAACGGCCTGGTGCTGGCCGCGACCGGCGCCAGGGGCATGCCGCTGGTCGTGGAGATCTCGGTGGCCTTCTCGGTGCTGATCGCCTTCATCGTGTTCGGCATCTTCGTGTTCCGCATTCGCGAGCGCTTCGACACCGTGGACGTCGGCGCACTGGATCAGTTCCGCGGCGAGCGGAGGGACCAGACATGATCCCGTCCGCCGCGCTTTCGTCATTCGTGTCGGCCGTGGCCGCGTTCTGGGCGCAGCTGCCGATCACGCCGCTGCAGGCGGTCGCGGTGATCCCGGCGGCCGCTGTCGTCATACTGGCAGTGATCCCCGGTTATCGCTTCGGCGCCTTCATCAACGTGCTCGCCTCGGGGCTGACGTTCTTCGCCGGCGCCTCGCTGCTGCTCAATCCGCGGTATCGCACCGACATCCTCATCATCGACGACTTCAACGTCTATCTCGTTATCCTGACCACCTTCGTCGCCTTCACCACCTCGATCTTCAGCGAAAGCTATATCGAGCACGAGATCGAAATCGGCCGGTTGACGCCGCGCCTGCTGCGCTACTACCACCCGCTCTATCAGGCGATGATCGGCGCCATGAACGTGGCGCTTGTCGCCAACAATGTGGGCCTGCTCTGGGTCGGCGTCGAGGTCGCGACGCTGACCACCGTGATGATGGTCGGCATCTATCGCACGCCGGAGGCCGTCGAGGCGGCGTGGAAATACTTCATCCTGGGCTCGGTCGGCATCGCGCTCGCCTTCTTTGGCACGATCCTGGTGTATCTCGTGGCCCAGGAGGTGGTGGGCGAGGGGCTTCAGGCGATGGCCTGGGACTCGATGCTGGCGGCGGCCTCGCGCTTCGATCCGAAGCTGCTTTCGCTCGCCTTCGTGTTCCTGCTGGTCGGTTACGGCACCAAGGTAGGCCTCGCGCCGTTCCACGCCTGGCTGCCCGATGCCCATGCCGAGGGCCCGACGCCGATCTCGGCGGTGCTGTCGGGCCTCCTTCTGAACGTCGCGCTCTACGCGCTGTTGCGCTTCAAGATGATCCTCGCGGCGAACACCGCGACCATCAACGCCGGGCTGGTGCTGATCGTGCTCGGCCTCGTCAGCCTGATCTTCGCCGGCTTCATGTTGCACCGCCGCCGCGACATCAAACGGCTGTTCGCCTATTCGTCGATCGAGCACATGGGCGTCATCACCTTCGCCTTCGGCATGGGCGGTCCGCTCGCGAACTTCGCGGGCCTTCTGCACATGACCATGCATTCGCTGACCAAGTCGGCGATCTTCTTCGCCGTCGGCCATGTCGCGCAGGCCAAGGGCACGCAGCGCATCACCGATATCAGCGGTCTTTCCACAAGCCATCCGGTGCTGGCGGTGGGGCTCGCGATCGGCGTGATCGCCATTGCCGGCATGCCGCCGTTCGGCGTGTTCACCTCCGAATTCATGCTGCTGTCCTCGACCTTCGCGCGGCAGCCGCTGCTCGCGGTGGCGCTGGTGTTCGGCCTGGTGGTGGCCTTCGGCGCGCTGATGCTGCGGCTGTCCGACGTGCTGTTCGGCGAGCCAAGCGGGTCGCCCGGCAAGGTCAAGGCGACTTACGTGCCGCTCTTCCTGCATCTCGCGCTGGTGCTGGCTGCGGGTCTCTGGCTGCCGGAGCCGGTGGTGCGCTGGTTCCGCGCCGTCGCGGCGCAGCTCGGATGATGGCGATGATGACGACCACATCGACAGCGACCGGACCTGACCGTCTTGCGGCGCTCCTGGCCAACCGGGCCCCGGTCGCCGGCCACAAGCCGTGGCCGCGCTACGAGCTCGATTACGACACCTGGACCGCGGTGGCGCAGGCGCTGGGCGAGGGCGGCGGCGATCTGCTCGGCCTCTGGGGCGAGAAGGACAACGTGCATCTCGCGCTCCGCGTCGCGGGCGAGCCGCGGCCCTGCGTCCTTTCGGTGCGCACCCGCACCTCGGACTTTCCCTCGGTCGGCCGCTTCCATCCGCCGGCGCTGCGGCTCGAACGCGCGCTGCGCGACCTTTACGGCTTTGCGCCACTCGGCATTCCGGACCGGCGGCCCTGGCTCGACCACGGCGCCTGGGGCATTCGCGCGCCGCTCGGCTCGCGGCCGCCTGCGGCGCGGCGCAATCCGGCGGCCTACGAATTCCTGCCGGTGCAGGGGCAGGGGCTGCACCAGATTCCGGTCGGGCCGGTGCACGCCGGCATCATCGAGCCCGGGCATTTCCGCTTCACCGTCAACGGCGAGACCGTGGCGCGGCTCGAACAGCGGCTCGGCTATGTGCACCGCGGCGTCGATGGGCTTCTCACCGACACCGACATCGAACCCGCCGGCCGCGTGGTGGCACGCATCTCCGGCGACTCCACCGTGGCCTACAGCTTCGCCTATGCCCGCGCCGTGGAAGCCGCGCTCGACATCGATCCGCCGCCGCGCGCGAAGATCCTGCGCGGCGTCATGGCCGAGTTGGAGCGACTCGCGAACCACCTGGGCGACATCGGCGCGGTCTGCAACGACGCAGCGTTCGCGCTGATCCACGCCCACACTGCCGTCTTCCGTGAGCGCGTGCTGGCCGCGACCGACCGCGCCTTCAATCACCGGCTGATGATGGACCGCATCGTGCCGGGCGGCGTCGAGGACGCAGCGCCCGGTGCTCCCCGCGCGCTGCAGCAGATGATCGAGGAGCTCGAGGCGCCGTTCGCCGAGATCGTGCGGCTCTATGACGACACCCCGTCGCTGCAGGATCGCACCTGCAACACCGGCTTCGTCGGCAAGGAGCTGGTCGAGCGCTGGGCCGCCGGCGGCTTCGTCGGCCGCGCCTCGGGGCGAGGCTTCGACACCCGCCGCGATCTGCCCTACGCGCCTTACGACGAGGCGAGCTTCGAGGTGCCGGTGCTCACCGCGGGCGACGTCGACGCCCGCGTCTGGGTGCGCATCCGCGAGGTAGAGCAGAGCATTGCGCTGCTCAAGCGCTGGCTCGCCGACATCCCGAACGGCGAGACGCGCGTCGGCCTGCCGAAGTTCGAGGGCACCCGCGAAGGCATCGCCATGACCGAGGCGTTTCGCGGCGACGTGCTGGTCTGGGTGCGCATCCTCGACGGCCGCATCGTGCGCTGCCATGCCCGCGATGCGTCGTGGTTCCAGTGGCCGCTGCTGGAGGCCGCGATCGAGAACAACATCGTTGCGGACTTCCCGCTCTGCAACAAGTCTTTCAACTGAGATCGGA
>CAKZHN010000332.1 GCA_936924235.1 uncultured Rhodoplanes sp.
CATTTCGCCACCCAGAAAACGATCCGCGCCAAGCCGTCCGAGAATGAGGTTGGCATCCGTGATGGTCGGCTCAGTGCCGCCGAGCCCGTAGCAAACCGGGCCGGGCGAGGCGCCGGCGCTTTCCGGGCCGACGCGCAAGGCGTTGCCGACCTCGACGCGGGCGATGCTGCCGCCGCCGGTGCCGACCTCCTGGATGTCGATCATCGGCATCTGCACCGGCAGTCCTGTGGCGTAGCCGCCGATCAGGGCCGCGCCGGTCATCAGCACATGGCCTTCATGGATCACGCCGGCCTTGGCCGTGGTTCCGCCCATGTCGAAGGCGATGGCGTTTTGCATTCCAAGCGCGTCGCACAGCACCTTGGTGCCGACCATGCCGGCGGCGGGGCCGGACTCCAGCATGCGGATGCAGGAGCGCCGCGCGTCGTTGACGTCGAACAGTCCGCCGGTCGATTGCACGATCAGGAAGTTGCCGCCGAAGCCCGCGTCGCCGAGATGGGCTTCCATCTCGGTGAGATAGCGCTGTACCCGCGGCCCGACATAGGCGTTCGCCGCCGCTGTCGAGGTGCGCTCGTATTCGCGATACTCCTGGCTCAATTCGTGGGAGGCCGTGACGAAGAGCTGCGGGAATTCCTGCTCGACGATCTGCTTGGCGCGCTGCTCGTGCGCCGGGTTGCGGTAGGAGTGCAGGAACAGGATCGCGATCGCCTGCACGCCGTCCTTGACGGCCTCGCGCACGGTCTTGCGCACCTGCTCCTCGTCGAGCGGGATCAGCACCGTGCCCTGGGCATCCATGCGCTCCATGATCTCGAAGCGCAGGTCGCGGTCGATCAGCGGCGCGTGCTTCTCGAAGAACAGGTTGTAGGACTCCGGCCGGTTGACGCGGCCGATCTCGTAGATGTCGCGAAAGCCTTGCGTGGTGAGGAGAGCGCAGCGCGCGCCGCTGCGCTCCAGGATGGTGTTGATCGCGACCGTGGTGCCATGGAGAAACAGCCCGGCCGCCTCGAAGCGTGAGCCGGCCTTGCCTACGCCGTTCTCGATGCCGGTGACGAGCCGTTGCGGCGTGGTCAGCGTCTTGCCGAGCTTGAGCGCGCCGGTGGTCTCGTCGAAGGCCGCGACATCGGTGAACGTGCCGCCGACGTCGGCGGACAGGCGGATGGCGGATGGACGCAAGGGAGCATTCACGAGAGCGACTCCTTCTACGAGTTCATCAGCGCCTGCGCCGGCAGGTCGGTGATGAAGCTGTGCGCCGGCGCATGCGCGATGAAGAACGGCAGCCTGGCGTTCTCGGCGGCGCTTTGCGGCGTCACACCGCAAGCCCAGAACACCGGCGTGATGCCGGGCGGCGTCGGCGGCACCGGGCCGCCGAACAGCGGGTTGGCAAGGTCCGCGCCGATCTCGGCCGGATCGCCGAGGTGTATCGGCGCGCCATGATTGAACGGAAACCGCGACGTCACCTGCGTCGCCGTGATGGCCTGCTGGCCGGTCAGCCAGCGCATGGTGACGATCATGTCGCCACGAAACGGCCCGGCCGGCTCAGTCGGCAAGGTGGTGCGCAGCACCCAGCGGTCCTTGTGGGTCGGGACGCCGGCATTCTCTAGCGCGCCGTCGATGCTGATGCCCGAGCCGATCAGGAAGGTGACGAGATCGTCACGCCACAGATCGGTGATTTCTGTGCGATCCTCGACGCGGATGCCGTCGCGATAGATCGCATAGCGCGCGCAGTCGGTGCGCAGGTCCGCGGTCGGCGCGAGCTTCTTTGGCGTGATGCTGCCCGGATCGGTGACTTCCAGCACCGGGCAGGCGCGCTGGTTGCGCTGGCAATAGAGCAGGAAGTCGAAGGCGTATTCCTTCGGCACGATCGCGAGATTGCACTGCACGAAGCCATGCGCGAGGCCGCGGCTCGTGCCGGTGATACGGCCGGCACGGATCTCCTGGCGAACGCGTTGGCTTTCGAGCAGGGCAGGGGCGCTCATCGCGCTTTCTCCTGGCGCATGCCCTTGTCCGGAAACCGGTTCCCACTTTCCGGGGGCATGCGCCCTCACAGCATCACCTCGTAGATCTGCGCGTGGCCAGTCTTGTCCGAGGTGAACACCACGCGCGAATTGTCGGGCGCAAAGCGCGGATGCGGATGGGTGTGCTGCGCGGCTTCGACCGCGACCGGCCCGTTGTTGTAGGGAAACGGTCCGTTCCAGTGCTTGCCCTCCGACGACGCCTCGCTGGCGCAGAGCGGCAGGGCCTCGTCGGCCGGATCGTCGTCGAGATGGAAGGTGTGCAGGCCCTTGTCGGGAAAGTTGGTGTCGCAGACGAAGGTGTCGCCGGCATCGTCCGGCGCCGCGTGCCAGGCCGGCGAGTAGGTGATCTGGCGCACCACGCCGCGGTCGACGTCGACCATCTTCATGCCGCGCGGCCAGTCGACGAACGCCACGGTGCGGCGACCCGGCACCCAGACCTCGTGGGTGACCCACTGCATCTCGTTTTCGCGCTGATAGATTCGCCGGTTGTTCTTGCCGCTGCGGTCGGTCACCCAGACCCGGTCGGTCATCGGTCCGGCATAGAGGATCAGGTCCTCGTCGTCGGGGCAGAACTGCGGATGCCCGATGGTATCGCGCTCCAGGAACACCGACGACGTCTTTTTTTCGGTGTCGATCAGCATGAAGCGCGTCACCGGGCCGGCCTTCACCGGCACCGCCCACCAGCGGCCGCTCGCCGACAGCGCGGTGGTGCCCATGGCGGCGCCGACCATGCCCTTCTCGCGCATCTCGACCGCGCCGAAGTCGGCGAGCTGCTCTTCCTCGAAGGTGTCGAGGTTCACCCGATAGCCCGCCGTGCCCGCGGTGAAATAGACATAGCGTCCGTCGCCCGACGGGATGATCGACCAGTCGGCCAAATCAGCCCGATCGGTGACCTGAACGAGTTGGCCGCTTGAGCGGTCCTCGAAGAAGATCTGCGGCTTGCCGGTGCGGTACGACACGAAGATCAGCCGCTTCATGGCGCGGTCGTAGGCTGGCACGAAAAAGAACGGATGGTGGTGGATCGACGGATGGTTCGTTACCTGCCGGATGCGCCGTCCCGATTGCGGGTCGGTGCTTTCGCGGCTTTCTTTTGGAAAATGGGCGCCTTTGCTCACAGTCTTGTCCGGAAAATGCGGCGGCTCCTGGCGGCGAATTCCGCCTGGAGCCGCATTCGCGTTGACGATCAGGTCTTATACGACTTTGCCTGCTCGATGATCTTGCCGTGATCGTAGTCGTTGATGTCTTCGATCATCTCGTTGGTGTAGAGCGGCTTGATATCCTTGATGTCGAGCCCCTGGAACTTGGCGTCCGTCAGCAGCTCGTCCTCGCGGATGTAGCCCATCTTGGTATTCGGATAGGGCGGCCGGTATAGCGGAATGCGGCGCTGGGCGGCGAGCAGCACCGACTTCACCGCGTCGGCCTCGCTTGCGCCGCGCGGCGCGGTCTCGGGATACATTTTAAGGAACACGCGGGCGCCGGCCTCCGGATTGGCCAGCAGGAACTCCGACGCCTTGCTGACCGCGCGGCCAAAGCCCACCGCGACCTTGCGGTTCTCCTTGAGGAAGCTGTCTTTTGCGCTGAGGAACAGCCCGCCGATCAGCGGGATGTTCTTCGGACGCGGCAGCATGCGCATGCCGATGCCGGCAGCGTCGATCTGGCCGAAGCCGGTGTCAAAGTAAGCCAGCGCGTCGATCACGCCGCGCTGGAGCGCGACACCCGCGGTGACGCCCGCGCCGACCGCGGTCCACTGCACGTCCTTATCCGGGTCGACGCCGATGTTCTGCAGCACCGCGCGCGTCACCGGATAATCGGTGGTGCCCAGGTCGCTGACGCCGATCTTCTTGCCCTTGAGATCCTCGTATTTCTGGACCGGGGAGTCCGGCTTCACCGCGACGTCCCACTTATAGGGGTAGGTGTATTCGTAGAAATTCACGATCGGCGGCAACTGGCCCTTGGCGAACAGCGGAAACTGGAAGCTCGGCGTGCCGACCGCGAACTCGGTGTCGCCCTTGTCGACCGCGATCTGCGCGTTCGAGTTGGTGCCGAGCGCCGCCGGCGTAAACTGCAGGCCCTCTTCCTTGGTGTAGCCGAGCCCTTCCGAGATCAGGATGTTGATGATGATCGGATTGACCGACTTGATGCCGAAGCCCATGCGGATCTTGCGCAGCTCCTGCGCCCGCACGATCGATGGCATGGCCAACAAGCCGGCCGCTCCGCCCATTCCCTGAACGACTTTGCGTCGATTGATCATGTGTTTCTCCCGAAGTTTGTTTTCTTAGTGTTGTCCGCGATCCATCCAGTGGATCAGCTTACGCTGCGTCCGGCGCACGATGAGATGCAGGAGGATGCCGGTGACGCCGAGGATGGCGAGCACCGCGAACACGCCTGCTACGTCGGTCACCGCCTGCGCCTTGGTGATGACGACGCCCATGCCTTCCTGCGCGCCGAGAAACTCGGCGACGATGGTGCCGAGCAATGCATAGACGATGCCCATGTCCAGGCCGGCAAAAATGTAGGGTGCGGCCGACGGCAGCTTCACCAGCCGGTAGGTCTCGAGCCGCGAGGCCGACAGCACCTTCATCAGCTCCAGCCGCTCGATATCGGCCGAGCGCATCCCGGCGAAGCTGTTGACCAACATAGGGAAAAACGCCAGCAGCGCGGCCATCGCGATCTTCGAGCCGTCGCCGAAGCCGCACCAGATCACGATCAGCGGCGCGATCGCCACTTTGGGCAGGCTTTGCAGCGCGAAGGCGTAGGGCATCAGCGCAGTCTCGACCGGGCGGAATTCCGCCATCAGCGAACCGACGATGAGCCCGAGCCCCGCACCGATCAGGAAGCCGAACAGCGCATTCGACAGCGTGCTCCACAGCGGAAGATAGAAGCCGAGCGGGCTCGCCGGCGACACCGCGATGCCGCTCCACAGCGCGGTGAACACACCCTCCGGCGCCGGCAGGATGTAGGGCGGCACGTTCAGCCCCATCACGGCGAGCTTCCATATCAGGATCAGCGCCAGCGCACCCGCGATGGCGATGCCCACGTTGGCGAAGCGCTCCCGGCGCCGGCGCGACTGCGCGTTGGCGGCCGAGGCTGCGACGAGATCGAGCGCGGAAGGGTCGTGCGAGAGATCGGTCATGGGATCAGCCTTCGAGCAGCGCGCGGATCTCGCGCGACAGCTTCACGTGTTCGGGGTGGCCGAAGGTCTCGGCGGCGACACGCGGCCGCGGCAGCTCGACCTTTAGCTCGCGGACGATGCGGCCGGGCCGCGGCGACATCACGACGACACGGTCGCCCAGGAAAATCGCCTCGTCGATCGAGTGCGTGATCAGCACCACGGTCTTGCGGCTCGCGAGCCAGATGCGCTGCAGCTCGGCGTTCATCTTCTCGCGGGTCAGCGCATCGAGTGCGCCGAACGGCTCGTCCATCAGCAGAAGCTTCGGATCGCGCGACAGCGCGCGCACGATCGCGACGCGCTGCTGCATGCCGCCGGAGAGCTCATAGGGATATTTGTTCTCGAAGCCTTCCAGCGCCGCGATCTTGAGAAGCTCGCGCACCGGTGCCTCGCGGTCGCCGATGTCGTGACCGCCGACGCGCAGCGGCAACGTCACGTTCTGCCAGACCGTGAGCCAGGGCAGCAGCGTCGCCTGCTGGAACACCACGCCGACCTCGGCCGACGGTCCGTCGATCGCCGAGCCCGCGAGCGAGAAGGTGCCGGCATCGGCGCGGTCAAGGCCCGCCAGAAGCCGCATGAGTGTGCTCTTGCCGCAGCCCGACGGGCCGACGAGACAGACGAACTCGCCGTCATCGACCGACATGTCGACGCGGTCGAGCGCCAGCACCGGCTCGCCCGACACCGTCGAATAGATTTTGACGATGCCTTTGGCCTCGATCAGCGCGCCGCTCCGCGCCATCGTTCCAGCGGCAGCCGCGCGGCCCGGCAGCGTCATCGTTCCCACAGCCGTCATGGGCCAAACCTTTCTGCGGTGACCTGTCTTTCTGCGATGACCGGCATCACTGCTCCGTCGTCGTTCCCGTTGCTAGATCGCTGTCGAGATGGTGCCGCTGGCCTGCACGGCGCGGGCGATTTCGCGCGCGGCCTGCTGCAGGGCCGACAACGCCCGGCTGAGGAATTCATCCATCGGCATGCGCACGATCGGCGCCGCGACGCTGATCGAGGCTACCGGATAACCGTCCATGTCGAGCACCGGTACCGCCAGCACGCGCAGGCCGTTGCCGAACAGCGAATCGTGCAGCGCATAGCCGCGCTGCCGGATCGCTTCGAGCGTGCGTTCGAGCTCCGGCCGGGTCAGCGCCTGCGGCGCCGTTTCGCCGCGACGTGGCGGCGTCGCCAGAACGCGATCGCGATCGCGCTGCGGCAGGAAGGCCAGCATGGCGTGGCCGATGATGCCGACGCTCGCCGGAATGAGCGTGCCGATGCGGATGTCGACGCCGAGCCGCGTCAGGCCGGCGCGCACTCGCTCGACATAGAGCACGTCGGCGCCGTCCATCACGCCGAGGCTTGCCGCCTCGCTGATCTCGCCGACGAGCGAGCGCAGGATCGGCCGCGCCAGCTCGCGCAGATCGGAGCGGCCGATGGCGTGCAGGCCGAGATCGACCACTTTCATGGTCAGACGGAAGCGCTTGCTGTCCGGCACGCGGGCCACATAGCCCAGCATCACCAGGGTGTTGAGCATGCGGAACGCGGTGCCGGGATCGAGATCGGCGGCGCGGGCCACCTCGCTCAAGGTCATCTCGGTGCGCTCGGCGCTGAAGGATTCCAGCACGCGCAGGCCCTTGGACAGCGAATTGACCAGGTTCCGCGGGTCTTCGGTCGGCGAATCGTCGCTGGAGCGGCCAGTCTCGGCGGATTTGCGCTCGCGCGGCAGAGCGCGCTGACGCGCAGCGGCAGGCGCCTTGCCGCGGGGATTTCCGTTCGATGGGGTGCGGTTGAGACTCAACGCGACGCTTCCACCCAAGGCGCAATCCGCATTTTTCGGATTGCGAAATTATTTTCTGGTCCGATGGTGCCCGCCCGGGCGACGGGCGTCAACGGCACGACATGACGCACCCATATGCTTGGCGTGCAGGGCAAGCCGCGGCGCAGCTGGGCCGATCTTTGCTGCGCCGGGTTTTGCGCTAGATTGCGCGCCGCCATGATGATCGACGTCTTCAACCACTTCATGCCGCAGGCTTATCTCGAACGCCTGGGCGGCCTCATTCCGGGCCATCCGGTGCTGACCGCGTTCCCGCGGATCAAGTCCCTGTGGGACGTCGATGCGCGCCGCGCGCTGCTCGACGAGTTTCCCGGCACCCAGCACGTGCTGTCGCTCGCCAACCCGCCGCCTGAGCTGATCGGCCCGCCGGACAAGACACCGGAGCTGGTGCGGCTGGCGAACGATCTGCTGGCCGAGACCTGCCGCCGGCATCCCGACCATTTCCCGACGTTCATCGCGTCGCTGCCGATGAACAATCCCGATGCGTCGGTCCTCGAGGCCGAGCGCGCCATCAAGAAACTCGGCGCGCGCGGTGTGCAGGTGTTCACCCACGTGGCCGGCGAGCCGCTGTCGGCGCCGAAATTCCGGCCGGTGTTCGCCGCGATGGCGGTGCACGACCTGCCGGTCTGGGTGCATCCGATGCGCACCGCGCAGTTCTCCGACTATGCGAGCGAGAAGGAATCGCAGAACGAGATCTGGTTCAGCTTCGGCTGGCCCTACGAGACGACCGCGTGCATGACTCGTCTGATCTACTCGGGCATCTTCGACGAATTACCGACGCTGAAGATCATCAGCCACCACATGGGCGGCATGATCCCGTATTTCGCCGGCAAGATTAAGCTCGGCTTCAAGCAGATCTTCTTCGGCGCGCCGGACCACAATCCGGAGGCGCTGCAGGCTGGCCTGCGCAAACCGCCGCTCGACTATTTCAAGATGCTCTACGCCGATACGGCGCTGGGCGAGGTCGGCCCAACGCGCTGCGGCCACGATTTCTTCGGCACCGCGCACTCGTTGTTCGCGACCGACGCGCCGTTCGATTCGGAGGTGGGCCGCGGGCTCATTCGCAACACGATCGCGGCGGTGAACGCGCTGGAGATTCCGCAGTCCGAGAAGGACGCGATCTTTTCGGGTAATGCGAAGAAGCTTTTGAAGCTATGAACCCTCCACGAGTCATTGCCGGGCTTGACCCGGCAATCCATGATGAGATGCAACAAAGGCAGCGGTAAGGGTTGAATTGCTGCGGACGGTCATGGATGCGCGGGTCAAGCCCGCGCATGACAGCGGAGCAAGCGGCGCCAGCGACGAAGGAAATGGGCAGGGAAATGCGAACCGAGAACATCCGGGTGAAGCTCCGCGACGGCGAGATGGGCGCCTACATCGCTTATCCGGACAAGAAGCCGGTCGGCGCCGTCATCGCCATCATGGAGATCTGGGGCGTCAACGACACCATGCGTCATCACGCTCACGAGTTCGCGGAAGCGGGCTTCGTCTGCCTGGTCCCGGACCTGTTCTGGCGGCAGGAGCCGGGTGTCGAGCTGTCCGACAAGAATCCCGATCACGTGCAGAAGGCGTTCGATCTCTATTACGAGTTCGACTACGACCTCGGTGTCCGCGACATGGAGGACGTCTGGCACCACCTGGAGAAGATCCCGGAGTGCAACGGCAAGGTCGGCGCGGTCGGCTACTGCCTCGGCGGCAAGCTCTGCTACCTGATGTGCTGCCGCACCGACATCGATTGCGCGGTGGCCTATTACGGCACCTACATCGAGCACCGCATCAAGGAGGTGAAGAACCTCCACCGGCCTTTCGTGCTGCACATGGCCATGAAGGACCGCTGGGTGCAGGCCGAGGTCAACGACATGCTGGAGCGGCGGCTGTCGCCCAATCCGCTGGTGACCATCCACAAATATCCCGGCGCCGACCACGCCTTCGCCCGCCACGGCGGCAAGACCTATTCGAAGCCGGAGGCCGACCGGGCGCTGGCGCTGACCGTCGACTTCTTCAAAAAGCACCTCGGTTAGGAGTAGGGTAGACGCCACGGCGTCATTCCGGGGCGCGCGGAACGCGCGAACCCGGAATCCAGACGCGGATTCGGAACTTGGTACTGGATTCCGGGTCCCGCGCTACGCGCGGTCCCGGAATGACCGCGTTGGAACAGGGTCCATAAAGCCATGATGAAGCTCGGCTTTTTCCTCTACGGAACCGGCCACCATATCGCGTCATGGCGCGATCCCGGCGTCATGCCGAACGCCAACCAGAGCCTGAAGCACTACATCGCCATCACGCAGACTGCCGAGCGCGGGCTTTTCGACTTCGTCTTCAACGCCGACAGCAACTCGACCTTTGGCCCCGACGACCCGGACATTTGGAAGCGCACCACCGTATCGATGCGGCTCGAGCCGCTGACGCTGCTCGGCGCGCTCGCCGCGGTGACGAGCCACATCGGCCTGATCTCGACCGCGACCACCACCTACCTCGATCCGTTCCACGTGGCGCGCATGTTCGCGACGCTCGACCAGCTGAGCGACGGCCGCGTCGGCTGGAACGTGGTGACGTCGTCGGCCGCCTCCGAGGCGCTGAACTTCAGTCATCAGGCGCATGCGCCACATGACCAGCGCTACGAGCGCGCCGCTGAGTTCATCGAGGTGGCGCAGGGACTTTGGGATTCATGGGAAGACGACGCCCATGCGCTCGACCAGAAAGGCGGTCTCTTCTTTCATCCCGAAAAGCTCCACATGCTGCATCACAAGGGCAAGCACTTCTCGGTGCGCGGGCCCCTGATGGTGCCGCGCTCGCCGCAGGGCCAGCCGGTGATCGTGCAGGCCGGGCAGTCGGAGGCCGGGCTCGAACTTGCGGCGCGCACCGCCGAGGTGCTGTTCACGGTGTCGCAGAACCTCGAGGCGTCGAAGAAGTTCTATGCGGACCTCAAAACACGCACCGCGAAGTGCGGACGTTCGCCGGACTCCATCAAGGTGATGCCCGGCGTGCTGACGGTGGTCGGCCGGAGCCGCGACGAGGCCAGGGAGAAGTTCGAGCAGCTTCAGGAGTTGATCCATCCCGAGCTGGGCGTGGCGATGCTGTCCGACATCGTCGGGCTGGACCTTTCGAAATATCCGCTCGACGGCCCGGTGCCGGAGGTGCCGCTGACCAACACGCAGCAGGGCCGCCAGAAGGTCGTCATGGACATGGCGCGCGCCGAGAACATGACGATCCGCCAGCTCTACGTCCGCGTCGCCACCGCGCGCGGCCACCGCGTGGTGTTTGGCACCGCGTCCGACATCGCCGATGCGCTGGAGGAGTGGTATCGCGGCGGCGCGGCCGACGGTTTCAACATCATGCCGCAGACCTTGCCGGCGGAGCTGGACCTGTTCGCCGAGCAGGTGATTCCGGAGCTGCAGCGGCGGGGGCTGTTCCGCAAGCGATATGAAGGCGCGACGTTGCGCGAGAATTTGGGATTGCCGCGGCCGGCGAACCGGTTTGCCGCCACTTCGGCTGCAGCCGAATAACACGCGTCCATTCGAATTAAGGCGGTGCAATTCACCCTCCCCTGGAGGGGGAGGGTCGACCGCCGTAGCGGAGCGAAGGCGGTCGGGGTGGGGTGACTTTCCTGCCGCCACGCTTCACCCCACCCCGCTTCGCTCGCGACCCTCCCCCTCCAGGGGAGGGTGGGGACTGCCGACGTTGCAACGGGCACTACTCCGCGCTCGCCCCAGCAAACTTTACCACCTTGCCCCACTTGTCAGTTTCATCCGCGATCATCTTTCCGAAGTCCGCAGGCGAGCCGCCGATGATCTGCGCGCCCATATCGGCGAACCGCGCGCGGAGCTTCGGATCCGCCAACCCCGCATTGATGCTCTGGTTCAGCTTGTTCACGATCTCCTCCGGCGTACCGCGCGGCGCGCCGATGCCCCACCACGAGCTTGCATCGAATCCCGGCACCGTGTCCGAGATCGGCGGCGCATCGGGCAGCACCGGCGAGCGCTGCGGCGTCGCGACCGCCAACGCCCGGATCAGCCCGCCCTTGAGCTGCTCGCCGGCGGTCAGCGTGTCGGCAAACATCACCTGCACGCGGCCGCCGACGAGATCAATCAGCGCCGGCGCGCCGCCGCGATAGGGCACGTGCACCATCTCGATGCCGGTCATCATCTTGAACATCTCGGCAGCGACGTGATTGGCGTTGCCGGTGCCGGCCGACGCGTAGCTCACCTTGCCGGGATTGGCCTTGGCGTAGGCGATCAGCTCGGCCACGGTCTTCGGCGGAAACGACGGCGTCACGAACAGCATGTGCGGCGCGCGAATGAGACTGCCGACCGGCACGATGTCGCGGATGAAGTTGAAGCTCAGCTTTTTATAAAGCGTGGCGTTAATGGCGTTGCCGGCGTTGATCAGCAGCAGCGTGTAGCCGTCCGGCGGCGCGGTGACCACCGCTTCGGTGGCGAGATTGCTGCCGGCGCCGGGGCGGTTCTCGACCACGAATGACTGGCCGAGCTGATCGGTCAGCCACTGCGCGATCAGCCGGGCCGTGATATCGGCGGCGCCCCCCGGTGCGTAGGGCACGATGAGCCGCACCGGCCGCGTCGGATAATCGAGCGCGAAGGCGCGGGTTGGTGCGATCAGTGCTGCCGCAGCGGTCCCGGCCCATTGCAGGATTTGGCGTCGCGTGCTCGCCATGGTGGTTTCCTCCAAAGTTTGTTTTTTCGTTGGGTTCGACATGATCATGGCACTTCGCGACCGGTCACGGTGGCCAGCAGCCTGCCGGCATCTTGCGGCAGTTCGTCGCCGCGCCAGGCCACGTGCTGGTCGGGCCGGATGAGCGCGAGCTTGCGCGGATAAAGCTCGCGCGCCTTCGGATGCGAGATATCGACGATGCCCAGCGGTACGCCGGCATGCTGCGCCGCGCGCTCCAGCGCCGCGGTACCCGCCGGCGCGAAGCGAAGGAGCGTAAAGTACTGGCCCAGCCGGTCGAACAGCGAGCTGCCCGGGCCGCGCGTGTCGTCGAGCCACAGATGCGGTGCCCGGCCGCCCGGTACGCTCGATGGCGTGTAGGTCTCGATACCGGCCTCCGGCGGCGCGCCATCCGCCACGATCAGCGGCGAGCCGTCGTAACGCGCGCCGAGCACCACGCCGAGGAAGTCGCGTTCCTCCGGCAGCACGAAATGGTTGTTCACGACGAACGAGGATTGCGCGGCGCGGGAGCGCTCCGCCGCGCCGTCGGGCGTGTCGTGCTCGATCGCGGGCGTCACCTCGATGTCATGCCAGGCCTTGCCCATGCCGCGCGCCACGTCGGTGTTGCGGATCGCGACGGGCTTGCGTTCGGTCTCGTAGGTTTCGAGCAGCCTCGGCCCGCCCCAGCCCTGCAGCACGGCGGCGAGCTTCCAGGCGAGATTGGCCACGTCCTCGATGCCGGTGTTGAGCCCGAAGCCGCCGGTCGGCGTGAACAGATGCGCGGCGTCGCCGGCGAGCAGCATGCGGCCGCGCTGGAAGCGCTCGGCGACCAGATAGCCGCCGGCGTTCCAGCCGCGCTGGCTGACGATAGTGACGTCGATGTCGGCGCCGATGGCGCGCTGGATGCTGCGGCGGACGCCGACCTCGTCGATGGTCTCGCCGGGCGCCTTGCGCTTGTGCATCATGAACTCGTCGACGCCGTTGAGCGTGATGATGACGATCCGCGTATCCGGGTTGATGGTCAGGTACATCCAGGCGCGGCGGTCGCCGAGCGCGTCGTAGAAGCCCGGGATGCGCATGTGGATCGACACGAACTCGCCGCCCATGAACACGTTCATAAGCTGGTCTTCGCCGACGTAGCGGATGCCGATCGCCTTGCGGACCGTGCTGCGGCTGCCGTCGCAACCGACGACATAAGCGGCGCGGTGCGTCTGCGTTGCGCCGTCGCCCCCGCGCGCCACCAGCGAGACGCCGTTATCGTCCTCGTCGAGCTCTTCTACAGTCGAGCCGAAGCGCATCGCGATGCCGGGCCGGCGGATCGCCTCCTCGAACAGCAGCCGCTCGACATACATCTGGTTGACGCGATGCGTCGGCTCGGGAAGCTGGTCGGTGGCGGGCCGCGATCGTCGCACGGCAATGCGCGCGGCGCGCGACGGCGTGCGCCCGCGGGCGATCTCGTAGGCGTTCAGCCGCGTGAAATAGGCGACATCGAACGGATGGCTGCCCGGCAATCCCAGCGCGCGGATGCGGTCGACGATGCCGACCTTGCGGAACAGCTCCATGGTGCGGGCATTGTGGATGTTGCCCTTGGGATGCCAGCGCGTCTCAGGTTCGGTGTTGAACACCGTGGAGCGCACGCCGTACATGTCGAGGTGCAGCGCGAGCGCAAGCCCGATCGGCCCGCCGCCCACGATGGCGACCGCAGCCGCCTCGCTCCCCCCTGACATTCCCGGCACTCCTCACACAGGGTGCTGCTGCTTGTTGCGCCGATCATAGGATCGACAAGCCGCCGGACGCAAAGGGCTGTTTGCGGTCCGCAATGCGGGACTGACGAAGCTAGGCGCGATGCTCGATCGCAGCGCGCTCCGTGGCTGCAACTTCTTCGGCGGCCTTTGCGGCCTCGCGCAGCTCCTGTCGCGCCGCGCGGTTGAACGCCCACTGCACGGCGACGAAGAACACCGGCACCATCAGCAGCGCCAGCACCACCACTGCGATCATGCCGCCCATCACGCCGGTGCCGAGCGCCTGCTGGCTCTTGGCGCTCGCGCCGTGCGCGATCACCATTGGCGCCACGCCCATGACGAAGGCCAAGCCTGTCATCAGGATCGGCCGGAAGCGCATGCGGCAGGCCTCGATGGTGGCGTCGCGCACGGTCTTGCCCTGCTCGCGCAACGCCTTGGCAAACTCGATGATCAGGATGCCGTCCTTGGCGGCCAGCCCGATGATGGTGATGATGCCGACCGTGAAGTAGACGTCGTTCGGCAGGCCGCGCAGCGTCGCGGCCACGACCGCGCCGAGAATGCCGAGCGGCACCGTCAGCAGCACGGCGAGCGGAATGGTCCAGCTCTCGTAGAGCGCCGCGAGCACCAGGAACACCAGCAGCACCGACAGCGCCAAGAGGAACGGCGCCTGCGAGCCGGACTGCTTCTCCTGCAGCGACTGTCCGGTCCATTCGTAACCGAAGCCGCGCGGCAATTGGCCTGCGAGCCGCTCCATCTCGCGGATCGCGTCGCCCGAGGTGTAGCCCGGCTTGGCCTGTCCGGAGATGCGCACCGACGGATAGTAGTTGAAGCCCACGATCTGCGACGGCCCGTTCGACCACTGCACGGTGGCGAACGACGACATCGGCACGAGCTGCGCCTTCGCGTTGCGCACGTTGTAGGTCAGGATCTCGTCGGGTTGCATGCGCGCCGCGCGATCGGCCTGCACGATGACGCGCTGCATTCGGCCGCGATTGGGATAGTCGTTGATGTAGGCCGAGCCGAGATTGGTCGAAATGGTGTTGTTGATGTCCTCGAAGGTCACGCCGAAGGCTGCGGCCTTCTCGCGGTCGATGACGAGCTCGATCTGCGGCGCCGGCGGCAGGCCCTCGACATAGACGCCCTCGAGGATCGGGCTACGCGCCGCGGCGGCGAGCAACTGGTCCTTCGCGCGCATCAATTCGAGAGTGCCGCGCTGGCCGCGGTCCTGCAGGCGGAAGCTGAAGCCCGAGGAGTTGCCGAGGTTGTCGATCGGCGGCGGCTCGAGCGCCGAGACCTTGGCGTCGCGGTAGGTCCCGAACTGCCGGTTGATGTCGGCGACGATCTGCTCGGCGGTGTCGTTCTCGCCGCGGTCGGACCAGTCCTTCAGCGTCACGAAGGC
This sequence comes from uncultured Rhodoplanes sp., assembly GCA_936924235.1. GTDB lineage: Bacteria > Pseudomonadota > Alphaproteobacteria > Rhizobiales > Xanthobacteraceae > Z2-YC6860. The sequence continues at coordinate 14,810 of CAKZHN010000332.1, forward strand.
CTGCGCGGTGTTCTGGCCCTGGCCGAGGAAGCTGAAGCCGGTCAGGAACGTCACGCTGTCGACGCCCGGGCGCTTCGCCAGATACTCCTCGACGTGCTTCACGGCATCGAGCGTGCGCGGAAACGAGGCGTCCGACGGCGTCTGCACGTCGGTGGTGAAGAAGCCCTGGTCGTCGACCGGCAAAAAGCCGCCCGGCAGCCGCGTGAAGGCAAAGCCGACCACGACCAGCATGACCGCATAGATCGCCATGAAGCGGCCGGCGCGAAACAGCGACCAGCTCACCAGTCTGCCGTAGCCTTCTTTCGCTTGCTCCATGCGGCGGTTGAACCAGCCGAACAGCCCGCGCTTTTCGTGATGATGGCCAGCCGCAACCGGCTTGAGCAGCGTCGCGCACAGCGCGGGCGTCAGCGACAGCGCAAGCAGCGCCGAGAAGCCGATCGCCGCGATCATGGTGACCGAGAATTGCCGGTAGATGATGCCGACCGAGCCCGGGAAGAACGCCATCGGCACGAACACCGACATCAGCACCAGCGTGATGCCGATGATGGCGCCGGTGATCTGGCCCATCGCCTTGCGCGTCGCCTCCTTCGGCGACAGGCCCTCCTCGGACATGATGCGCTCGACGTTCTCGACCACGACGATGGCGTCGTCGACCAGGATGCCGATGGCGAGCACCATGCCGAACAGCGTCAGCATGTTGATCGAGAGGTCGAGTATCAAGAGCGTCGCGCAGGTGCCGAGCAGCGCCACCGGAACGACGATGGTCGGAATCAGCGTGTAGCGGATGTTCTGCAGGAACAGCAGCATCACCAGGAACACCAGCACCACGGCCTCGGCGAGCGTCATCAGCACCTTGTCGATCGAGGCGACCACCACCGGCGTGATGTCATACGAAATGTCGTGCTTGATGTTGGCCGGGAAGAAGTTCGACAGCTCGGCCATCTTGACCTTCACGGCATTGGCCGTGGCGAGAGCGTTGGCGCCGGGCGCGAGCAGCACCGAGAGGCCCGCAGTCGGCTGGCCGTCGACCCGGGTGGTGAACTGATAGCTCATGCCGCCCACCTCGATGCGGGCGACGTCGCGCAGCCGCACCGTCGAGCCGTCGGGATTGGCGCGCAGCACGATCGCGCCGAACTCCTCGGGCGCCGCGAACTGGCCCTTTACCAGAACCATGGCGGAGATCTGCTGGCTCGACTGGCTGGGCTCGACGCCGATGCTGCCCGAGGCGACCTGGGCGTTCTGCGCGGTGATCGCCTTGGTCACGTCATCGGCCGTCAGGTTGAAGCCCACCAGCCGGTTGGGGTCGATCCAGATGCGCAGCGCCCGTTCGGTGGAATAGAGCGTGGCGCGGCCGACGCCCGGGATGCGGCGGATTTCGCCGAGGATATTGCGCACCAGGAAGTCGCCGAGGCCGACCTCGTCGAGGCTGCGGTCGGTCGAGCGCAGCGTGATGATCTGCAGCACCGCGCTGGAGGCTTCCTCGATCAGGATGCCCTGCTGGATCACGGCACGCGGCAACCGCGCCTCGACGCGCTTGATGCGGTTCTGCACCTCGACCGAGGCCTGGTCGGTGCGGGTGCCGGGCACGAAGTTCGCCGTGATCTCGACCTGGCCGAGCGAGTCGCTGGTCGATTCGAAGTTGAGGATGCCGCTCGCGCCGTTGAGCTCTTCTTCAATGAGCCGCGTGACGCTGTTGTAGAGATTCTCCGGCGTGGCGCCCGGATAGCTGGTGCTGATCGAGATCGAGGGCGGCGCGATGATCGGATACTGCGCGACGGCGAGGAATGGAATCGCCAGCAGGCCGCCGAGGCAGATCAGCAGCGCCACCACCCATGCGAAGATGGGCCGGTTGATGAAGAATGCGGGCATCGTGGTCCGTTAGCGGGCTGACACGTTTTCGTCGGCGTTGGCCTCGCGGCGCGGGGCTGCGCCCTCGGTGCGCCGCAACGGCTGCTGCCACGGCTTCGGATCGATCACGTCGCCTGCGACGAACTTCTGGAAGCCGTCGACGATCACGCGGTCACCCGGCTTGACGCCATCGAGCACCAGCCACTGGTTGTCGACCGCGCGGCCGAGCCGCACCGGCGAAACTGTGGCGCGGTTGTCGTCGCGCACCAGAAACAGCTCGCTGCCGCCGGCGTCATTCCGGCGCACCGCCTGCTGCGGCACCGACAGCGCGTCGGGATCGATGCCTTGCTCGATCTGCACCCGCACATAGGTGCCGGGCAGCAGCGCCAGCTTCGGGTTCGGGAATTCGCCGCGCAAGGTCACCTGGCCGGTGCCGGGATCGACGGTGGCCTCGGAAAACAGCAGCCGGCCGATGTAAGGATAGACCTCGCCGTTGTCGAGGATCAGCCGGACCTTCGCGGCGCCGGGCGCCACCTCCTCGAGGTCGCCGCTTTCGAACTCGCGGCGAAGCTGATTGAGCTCGGCGACCGACTGGGTGAAGTCGGCATAGATCGGATCGAGCCGCTGGATCGTCGCCATGTTGGTGGCGTCGGCCGGGTTGATCAGCGCGCCTTCCGTGACGAGCGCGCGGCCGATGCGGCCGCTGATCGGCGCGCGGACCTTGGTGTAGTCGAGATTGAGCTTGGCGCGCGCCACGTCGGCCGTGCGCGCCGCGACGTCGGCCTCGGCCTGGCGGAGCGTCGCGATCGCGGTGTCGTACTGCGCCTGCGCGATCGCGCGCGACGGCAGCAGCGCCTGCGCGCGCTTGGCGTTCTGCGATTCCTGCTGCAGCACCGCGTTGGCGCGAGCGAGCGCGGCCTCCTGGGCCTGCAGCTCGATCTCGAACGGCTTGGCGTCGAGCTCATAAAGCACGTCGCCGTCCTTGACGTCGCTGCCCTGCTCGAAGTTGCGGCTCACCACGATGCCGGAGACGCGGGCCCGCACCTCGGCGATGCGCGTCGGTGCGATGCGGCCCGGCAGCTCGCGGATCACCGGCCGCGCCGCGGGCGTCAGCGCCACGACGCTCACCTCCTGCGGCGGCGTCTTGTCGTCGGTGGCGGCGGGGCCTTCCGAGCAGCCGGCCAGCGCCAGAGCGATCGGCGCAGCCATCGTCGACAGCCGCACGGCACGAAACAGGTTCATGGACATTCCAGACTCGAACGGAGGGTTGGGTATTCCGGGTGCAACGGAGGTCAGGGTAGGGCGTGTGCCTGCGCGGTTGGCCAAGGCCAGGAACAATGGTGTCGTTGCATGTCGCCCTCGAAAATGAACGACTGTTTATATTGCGATGCGAAATCAAACCGCATCTGCGCGGATTGTCGCGCGCCATCACGGCCACGTGAGTGGTATTCGCGAACCTTTAAGGCATTGAAATTGCGTTGAAATGGAAGCTTTCGTCCGCCGCCTAAACCTCGACGACGACGTATTCCTCCTCGACCGACACCGCAAAGGTCTCGGCCACGTACGGCCCCTTCACCAGCTTTTCGCCGGGTTCCACCGTGACCTGGAACTGCCGCGCCCGCGTCGATGTCGGATCGCACCACGACTGGCCGGTGCGGATGTCGAACTCCCAGCCGTGCCACGGGCAGCGCAGGAACTCCTTGTCGCGCTCCAGCCGATAGCTGCCGGGTCCGTCGGACTGGATCAGCGGGCCGATGCGGCCCTGGCAGAGCGGACCGCCCTCGTGCGGGCAGCGGTTGGCGAGCGCGAAATACTTGCCGCCGACGTTGAACACGCCGATCTCGCGGCCCGCCACGGTGATGAGCTTGCAGCCGCCCGGCGGCACATCGGCCGCGCGGGCCACCACCTGACGCTTCATGGGCGTTTCATCGGGCGCGTCACGGCAGGCTGTACAACGCGCGCGCGTTGTCCCGGAACACCAAAGCCTTCTGCGCTTCGGTCATCGCGAACTTGAACACGTGCTGCGGATGGTCGAAGTCCCAGTGCGGATAGTCGGTCGAGAACATCAGCCGGTCCCAGCCGATCCATTCGATCACCTCCGCGAGATGCTGCGGGTTCTCCGGCTCCTCGATCGGCTGCGTGGTGAACCAGACGTGCTCGCGGACGTATTCCGACGGCGGGCGCTTCACGTGCGGCGTCTCGGCGCGCATCCGCTCCCAGTGCTTGTCCATGCGCCATGTGAGCGCCGGCGCCCAGGCGAAGCCCCCTTCGATGAGCACGATCTTTAATTTCGGGAAGCGCTCGAACACGCCTTCGAACACCAGGCTCGTGACGGTGTTCTGCATGCCCGTGGTCGCGGCGTAGTGCTCCTCCATGTAGTAGGTCGGCCAGCCCGACGACGTCGAGGCGTGGCCGCCGCTGAAGCCCTGCACGTGCAACCCGATCGGCAGGTTGCAGTGCTCGGCCGCTTCGAAGATCGGCCAGTAGCGGCGATGACCGAGCGGATCGCTGGAGCGCGGCGAGATGATGATCTGCGCGAACGAGCGGTCCGTCGCGCGGTGCTCGATCTCCTTCACGGCGAAGGCCGCGTCCTCCTGCGGCACCACGATGCCGGCGCGGAGCCGCGGCTCCGGCTTCACGAACGTCTCGAGCTGCCATTCGTTGATGGCGTGCGACAGCGCCGCGGCGAATTCCAGATTGCGCTCCTCCATGCCGCCCTTGGAGAGCTGCATCAGCATGCCGTATTCCACGCCGTTGGCGTCGAGATGCTGGCGGCGCATCAGTTCGAGATCGGAGCCGGGCGGGCCTTGCTCAGGAAACGCATCGACCCGCATGCCGGCCGCCATCATGCGCGGCCACTGCAACTGCCCGGACAGGCCTTGGCGCAGGTGCTCGCCGAACGTCGTCATGTGCTCGCGCCAGCGAGCCTCCATGAACGGATACAGGTCCGACGGCTTGCGGAACGCCGGATGGATGTCGCAATCGACAATCGCGAGCTTCGTCGCCGCGGTGGTGTGCCGAACCGGAATGTTCATCGCACAGCCTCCTTCTGGGTTCCCATATTATCGCCGATTTGCGCCCCCTCGCGCAAACGCGGATAGGTTTCGAGCGCGTTATCGACCAGGATTCGCCTGACAAGATCGGCCGGCAGCCCGTCGGGCAGCGCATCCTCGCCGTCGAATTGCCAGTGCGGATAGTCGGTCGAGAACAGCAGCATCCGGTCGGAGCCGATGTGCTCCAGCGTCTGCTGCAAGGTCTTGGCGTCGCCCTTCGGCGCATCGACCGGCTGCAACGTGACGCGCACGTGCTCGCGCACGATCTCGGCCGGCGGCCGGTCGATCCACGGCGTCTCCGGCCGCATGCCGCGCCAGCCCTTGCTGGTGCGCCAGAGCAGATTCGGCAGCCAGGTGAAGCCCGACTCAAGCAGCACCAGCTTGAGCTTGGTGAATTTCTGGAACACGCCTTCGGCGAGGAAGCTCAGTAGCTGCGACTCGAACGCCGCCGACTGCGCGACATAATCCTCGACGCGGTGCGCCGGCCAGCCCGACGCCATCGGCGCGTGGCGGTAGGTGCTGCCGGCGTGGATGCCGACGGTGAGCCCGTGCTTCTCGGCCGCCGCATAGACCGGCCAGTAGATGCGCCGGCCGAGCAGCATCTCGTTCATGGCGAACAGCAGCACCTGCACGAAGCGCCTGTCGTCGGCGAGGCGCTCGATCTCGGCGACCGCGAGCTGCGGATTGTGCAGCGGCACCAGGATCGAGGCGCGCAAGCGCGGCTCGCGATCGAGCAGTTCCTTCGCCACCCAGTCGTTCACGGCGGAACACAGCGCCATCGCCATGTCCTCGTTGAACAGCGCCACCGCGCCGTGCAGCACGTTGCAGATCGCGAGCGAAGTTCCGAACGGCTCCAGCGCCTGCCGCCGGATCGCCTCGAGATCGCCGGACGGCTGCCCCGAAGCCTGCCGCCAGTCCGGCCGTGCCGACAGCGGCGCATTCGGCGGATAGCTCGTCAGCATGAACGGATAGCGGTCGATGTGGCGGTCGACGAGCTGATCGCGCCAGTATTCATCGACGTAAGGCAGCAGCGCCACGGCGCTGGGCATCGCCGGGTGCAGGTCGCAGTCGATCGCGCCTTTGGTGGGCACCTTCATCTGTCAGCGCTTCCTCCAAGCATCCGCCGTAAGTCGGCTTGCAGTTTGCGGCGGGTTCCGGAATTCTTCGCACAACGTTGAATAACGATAGTGAGGGAGGTGACGATGTTCAAACTCCGCACTCCGGTTGCCGCGGCGGTCTTGGCGCTCGCCGTTGGGCTTCCTCCCACCTCCGCATTGGCACAGGAACTCGAAGTCCTGATCGCGTTGCCGGCGGCGACGCTTACTTTCGCCTCGGCCTTCATCGCCGAGGATGCCGGATTCTACAAGAAAGAGGGGCTCAAGGTCTCGCACCGCACCATCGTCGGCGTCGGCTCCCCCAACGCGGTCATCGCGGGCGCGGCCGATTTTACCATCGGCACCGGGCCGGTGTTCCTGCGCGCCGCAGCCTCCGGGCAGCGGCTGTTCGCCATCGCCAATCTGGTCGACCGGCCGCTGGTCGAGTTCGTGCTGCGCAAGGACGTCGCCGAGGCCGCCGGCATCAACGACAAGATGCCGCTCGCCGAGCGTGCGAAAGTGCTCAAGGGCAAGACCATCGGCATCCAGGGCGTCGGCAGCATCATCCATGCCTGGGAGCGGCTGGTGGTCAATCGCGGCGGCCTCGACATCGAGAAGGACGTGCGCATCGCGCCGATGGACCCGCCGGGGATGCTGGCGGGCCTGCAGACCAAGCAGCTCGACGGCTTTGCGACGTCGCTGCCCTACACCACCGACGCGGTGGTGAAAGGCGCGGCCGTGATGCTGGCGAGCGGGACGGTCGACGCGCCGGACCTGCTGCCGTTCGCCTACGGCCTCGTCTACGCGCGGCCCGACAAGTGCACCAAGGAGCGCGAGAAGTGCGTGCGCATCGTGCGCGCGCTCGCCGCCGCCAACCGGATGATCCTGGAGAAGCCGGACGACGCGCTCGCGATCCTGAAGAAGCGCTTCGACACGATGGACCAGCAGGTGCTTGCGGCCGCCTGGCAGACCGTGTCGAAGGCGCACGCCAAGGATTTGCACGTCACGGTGCCGGGGCTCGACCATTCGCAGAAGGTCAGCATCGAGGCGAAGCTGCTCGAGCCGAAGAACGAGCTGAAGAGCTTCGACGGGCTCTATACGGATGAGTTTGTGAAGTAAGTGATGCCGCGTCGGCGGTGCCATCCCTCCCCGCCAGGGGAGGGTGGCCGCGAAAGCGGCCGGGTGGGGAGATGTCTCCCCACGCAAGCGCTCTCAGTCGTCGATGCATCTCCCCACCCGGCCTCGCTCGGCTGTCGCCTCGCGAGTCCACCCTCCCCTGGCGGGGAGGGATGGCACCACCGATGCCGTAACGATTACGCCGGATCGAGGCCGATCTTCTTCAGCGCGGGTCCAACCGACGGCGCCGTCAGATACTTCACCAGCATGCTCGCCGCATCCCACTGCTTGGCATTCACCGACCGCGCCATGCCGTAGACGATCACCGTCTGCAATTCGCTCGGCAGCGGCCCGAGAAACGTAATGCCCTTGATCGGCAATAGTTCGCCGACCTGCTGCACGCCGATCTCTGCCTTGCCGTCGGCAATGAGCGTGCCGACCCGGACGCCGAGATCGGGCTGCACCATCTTGGCCTTCACCTGATCGGCGATGCCGATCTTGGCCATCTGGCCGAGCAGATGCACGCCGCTCGGGCCGCGGCTGACGCCGATCGACTTTGCCGCGAGGAACGCGGCCTTCAGCGCGTCGGGCGTGCTGATGTCGGGCTTCGGCGCACCGGCCTTCACGGCGACGCCGACGCGCGAGTGCACGAAATCGACGCGGGTGCCTTCGACCAGGTGCTTGGTGTTGGTCAGCTCGGTGAGGTTGTCCGGCGTCGTCATCACGAGATCGGCGGGGGCGCCTTCCTTGACTTTGATGACCAGCGTCGCCGCCGGATAGAAGGCGATCGTGACCTTGTGGCCGCTGTCCTTCTCGAACTGCGGCACCAGCTCGTCGAGCGCCTCGCGCATCGCGGTCGAGGCGAGCAACTGGATCTCGGCGGCGTGTGCGGTGGTGATCATTGCGGCGAATGCGAAGCTCGCGGCGGCGAGCCAATTCCGCGCCCCATACGGCATGGTGTCCTCCCAGAGACGTTTATTTTGAGGGAAGCGTAGAGCGTTTCCCACTTGCGTGGAAGCACACTCGTCCAACACGGGCGGTATCACCCGCGGGTCCATGACCCTGCTTCGACAACAGAAGTCTTACGTGAGACTGCCTTCAATCGCACGCGCTCATGGATTGCCGGGTCAAGCCCGGCAATGACACCGCCGTTGTGGTTCGTAATGCGCAACGGAAAAAGGCGCTCGCCAAAAGAAAACCGGGGCGGCACTGGGTGCCGCCCCGGTTGATTGAACGCAGCGCCTTGGATCAGGCCGCGGCGGTGTGGTTGCCGAACTTGACCAGGTTCTCTTTCTGCTTCTCGTTGCGCGGCTTGAGCTTGAACAGCCGCGCCGCGGTGCCGCCGAGGATGTTGTGCTTGGCCTTCTCGGTGAGGAACGGCAGGTCGCTGATGGTGGACGGCAGGTCGAAGTCCCAGTGCGGGTAGTCCGACGAGTACATCAGCTGGGTCTCGGCGTTCATCATGCGGAACGTCGTCTCCAGCGCGCCCATGTCCTGGATCTCCATCGGCTGCGACGAGTAGTACATGTCGCGCATATAGTCCGACGGCTTCTTCTTCAGCAGCGGCGCCTCCGACGGACGCAGCATGAACTCGTGGTCGAGCTTCTGCATCAGGAACGGCACCCAGGCGAGGCCCGACTCGATCCAGACCACCGGCAGCTTGGGGAAGCGCTCGCCCATGCCGTTGATGACCCAGTTCGACAGGTTGACGATGTTGTACCAGCTGAAGCCGAGCGCGTGCGCGACCAGGAAGCGGTTGCAGCTCTTGAAGATCGGCTCGCCCCAGTTCGGGCCGGAGTGGAACGACAGCACCAGGCCGCGCTCTTCGATGGCGCGATAGACCTTCATGTAGCGGTTGTCGTTGACCGCGAGGTTGTTGCGCACGGTCGTGACCATGAAGCCGCCGACATGCTTGCGGTCGCCGAACTTCTCGACGTGCCGCAGGCACTCGTCGGGATCGGAGAACGGCAGGGTCAGCATCGAGAAGAAGCGATTGCCGGAATCCGGCAGCACTTTTTCGGTGAGCCAGCGGTTGTAGGCCCAGCACAGATCGGCCTCCATCTCGCTCTGCGGATGCAGGCCGATCGAGAGCATGCCGGTCGGAAAGAGACACGAGTAGTCGACGCTCATCGCGTCCATCCAGCGATGACCGAGCTCGACGTCGCGGAAGGTGCCGTCCGGCGTCTTCTCGGTGCCGCGCAGCGGGTAGCGCGTCACGCGGCCGCCCATGTCCTGGAAGCCGACGGTCTGCGGCGTCAGGTTGGGGCGTGCCCGGGTGCTGGCGCGGCCCGACAGCGCGAGCTGCCGGAGCACGTCGTTTTCCATGAAGGGCAGGATTTCGGCGAAGTGCTCGTTCTCGTAGTGGTGGGCGTCGACGTCGACGATCAGCATGTCGTCGAAGTTGCGCTGCACCGCCTGTTTGCGGGCATGGGACAGCAAGCGACTGGTGTTCAGCTCTTCGACTGTGACGCGCCGGCCGCGATCAGCAATGAGGTCCATGGCGTTTCTCCTGATCCAAAGTTCTTGTTCGTGGCGCTGTTACTTTCCAGTCCAGCTCTGCCACATTCCGAGTTCGAACACTGCGAGATTGGCGGCCTTCAAGAGGCCGCTCGCCGTCACCATCACGCCGGTGGGACTCACCACCTGGCCTTCCGGGATCGGCGTGTATTGCCTGCCGTTCTCGACCTGGGCCGCATAGACGCGGCACAGCGTGCTCATCAGCGCCTGCATCGCATCTTCGGAGATCGCGTCGTCGCTCTTCTTGAAGGCGCGCTCGATCTCTTCCGCAAGCTTGATGGCGTCGGCCGAGAGTCCGGTCTGCGGCGTCTTCGGCTTCGGCGCCACGGTTCTGGTGGCGACGGCCTTCAGCTTGGCGACCGCCTTGGGCTTGCTGTCGGCAGCTGGGCGGCGCGCCGTCTTGGCGGCGGCCTTAGGCGACGACATAAACCTCGTCTCCCTTTTCCAGCACCTGGAATTTCTTCAGCTTCATCTTCCGGTTCGAGATGCACTCACCGGTCCGCATGTCGTATTCCATGCCGTGCCACGGACAGACGAAGTTCATGTCCTTCTCGGAGAAGTACAGACCCTGAGAGGTCTTGTCGGGGCGCAGCCGCTCCTCGACCTTGGCGATGGTGAGGCCTTCGCAGGCCGGTCCGCCCTGGTGCAGGCAGAAGTTGCTGTAGGCGTAGTATTTGCCTTCGTGCTTGAAGACGCCGATCTCGTTGTCGCCGACAAACACGATGCGGCGGTCACCGTCGGTGAACTCGGAGGCTTTTGCGACAAACTTCTCGGGCATCGATCCCCTGCCTTTCCTTGGGCTATCCTTATTGGCTTTCCTTCGGCCGGCCCCTGATCACCTGCGGCGGTGTTCATCCCAGCAACCGCAGTCATTTTAGACCGGTTCTTGGCTGTTGAATTTGCGCCGTTCCAGTTGCGAAAGCAACAAGCGCAGGTGCTGGGGGAGGGATGCAAGGATCGCCGCGGCGGCTACCAAGGGGAAGTTTTTGCGCTAATCTGTGCCGTAACGAGCCCGAAACGGACGATTTCGGCGGAAACCCGATTGAGGAGACGGAAGCCATGAGTGAACCCCGGATCAACGGCCTGCGCAGCGTCGAGCTCGGGGTCCACGACCTGCAGAAGTCGGCCGAGTTCTACCGCAAGGTCTGGGCGCTTGAGGACGTCTCCGGCGAGGGCGACACCCTGCATCTGCGGGGAACCAGCCGCGACCACCATGTGCTGACCCTTCGCGAGCGGCCCCGCGCCGGCCTCTTGGGCGTGCACTTCTCGGCGCCCGACCGCGCCGCGATCGACGGGCTCTACGCCAAGGCCAAGGCGATGGGCATGAAGCTTGCGGGTCCCGCGGGTGCGCTTGAGAAGAGCGCCGGCGGCGGCTACGGTTTCCGGGCCTCGACGCCGGAGGGCCATCCGATCGTGATCTCGGCCGACGTCGCCGACCACGCCAGCGCCATCGACGACAAGACCCGGCCGACCAAGCTGACCCACATCGTGCTCAACAGCGCCGACATCGAGAACCAGACCAGGTTCTTCGTCGACGTGCTGGGCTTCAAGTGGAGCGACTCGACCCAGATGATGGACTTCGTGCGCTGCTGCTCGGACCATCACAGCATCGCGCTCGCCCGCGGCAAGGGGCCGTCGCTCAACCACATGGCCTATGAGATGCCCGACATCGACGGCCTGATGCGCGGCGCCGGCCGCGTCCGCAAGAGCGGCTACGAGATCATGTGGGGCGTCGGCCGCCACGGCCCGGGTAGCAACGTGTTCTCGTATTTCGTCGAACCGAACGGCTTCGTCACCGAATACACCACCGAGGTCGAGCAGGTCGACGACAGCTACGTCTCCCACGACGCCGACTGGTGGAAGTCGCAGAACGTGTTCCCGTGCCGCTGGCAGATGGCCGGCGTGCCGTCGGAGTTCGCCCGCAAGGCGATGGGCGGCGAGCTGGTCGAGGAAGAGAACCTGCGCTGCGAGCAGGTGATGGCCAAGGCGCTGGGGCGCTGAGGCCGAGGCGCTTTCGCACGCACCCACCGCCGTCATTCCGGGGCGCGGGCCATAAGCGCGTTCACGCGCGTCTTCGACGCGCTATGGCGCGCGAACCCGGAATCCATAACCCCAAGTCGTGGTTATGGACTCCGGATCGTGCCTTCGGCACGTCCGGAATGACACCGACTTTGTTGAAATGGTTTCGGCAAATTCCGTCGTTTCGCTTTCCCCAGCGAATTCACATTCCCCAGTGAATTCACACCCGAAATCACAACAATCTTGTCGGCTCTTTCAGACCCGCTACACCGGGCATGCCTTGCTCAGTTGAGGGCGTCATCTAGAGACGCGCTATTTGGCGGAGCAGGGTGTGGTGCCTGCAGGCGGGAGTCGTCATTCCGCCCCAGGGAGCGAGGTCACGGCCCGACCCCGATGAGGGGTCTGCCTTGGATGGCTGCACGGGTCTGGATGAACGGCGGCGCAAATGCTGCCCGGATAACGTGAGCGGTAATTCCCTCCGGTCCAGGCCAAGAAGTGCGGTGGCTTCGTCAAAAATCGCCACAAGTGGAGCGCCGGAAGGCGCGCGTGCCGGTAACGGCACGCAGGGCGCCGCAAGGTGCCCAGACTACAACGTAGCGCCCCCGGCGCTCCGCTCCCCTCACGCATGTGAGGGAAAAAGAAGTACCGAAGGCGCAGCCCCGCGCCTCCTTTGAAGGGGCCGATGGCGCACGCCTATACGTCTGTGCCAGATTTCGCCTCCAACGCGCGAGGAAACGCCCCATGACCGAACTCAACGGCAAGAAGCTCACCGGCCGGATCGCCGCCGACCGCATCCGCATGACGTCGACGCCGAAGCCGCCGGCAGGCGCGGTGAACCGCTTCCTCGCGCTCGGCGAATGCACCAGCCTCGTGTCCGAAGATCGG
>CAKZHN010000333.1 GCA_936924235.1 uncultured Rhodoplanes sp.
GGCCTCGGTGATCAGCCCCATGCGGCCCTGCTTGTCGCGGAACAGCACCAGGTCCTCGCCGAGGAGGCGCACGCGCCGGGTCCATTTGCCTTCCAGCTCGGAAACCGCCGCGATCGGATGCCAGTAGCGGCGCATCAGCTCGCCGCACGGGGTTCCGGGACCGATCCGCGTCAGCAATTCATTCTGCACGGCTGTGAGCATCGCGACTTCTCCTGCTTCGCGCGCATAGTTTACTCTCGCGCGGGCAGAGTCGCCAGCAAAGGGTTTGCAACGCTTCCATGACCGCAAGAATTCGCATTGGAATTGCCGGAATGGGGGCCGCGGCCCGCGCGTTCCTGCCGCCGATACGTGATCACGCCGAATTCCAGCTTACGGCCTTCGCCGAGCCGGTTGCCGAGATCAGGCAAAGCGTTGCGGCCGAGACCGGCGCGGAGGGCTTCGCCGACCTGCCGTCGATGCTGGCCAAAGCCAAAGTCGACGCGGTGTACATCGCGACGCCGACCGAGCTTCACGCCGAGCATGCGGGCCTGATCGTTGCCGCCGGCAAGCACGTGCTGACCGAGAAGCCCATGGCGATCCGCCTCGAAGACGCGCAGCGCATGATCGAGGCGGCCGACCGAGCCGGCGTCAAGCTCGTGGTCGGCCATGCCCATGGCTTCGATGCGCCGATCCAGACTATGCGCGGGATCGTCCGGAGCGGCCGGTTCGGCCGCGTGCGAATGATCCACACCTGGAACTTCACCGACTGGATGTACCGGCCGCGGCGGCCGGACGAATTGGAGATAGCGCTCGGCGGCGGCGTGACGTTCCGCCAAGGCTCGCACCAGTTCGATATCATCCGGCTGCTCGGTGGCGGGTTGGTGAAGAGCGTCCGTGCCCAGACCTTCGACTGGGACCCGAACCGCCGCTCGATAGGCGCGCACACGGTGTTCATGCAGTTCGAAGGCGGCGCGACCGCGACTGCAGTCTACAACGGCTATGGGTACTTCTCGACGATGGAGCTGATCGCGGACGTCACCGAATGGGGCTTCGCCGAGCCGGTCGAGAAACGGCCACAGGTCAAGCGCAGCTTTGGCGGCGCGTCCGCGGCCGACGAGCTCGAAGCCAAGCGCAAGCGCGCCAAGAGCGCGATCCCGACCAGCGCGCCGCATCAGCCGCATTTCGGTCTGACGGTTGTGAGCTGCGAGCGCGGTGACATCCGCCAGTCGCCCGACGGGCTCTATGTCTATTCGGACCAGGGCCGCGAGGAGATCGCGGTACGAAACGACAAGAGCCCGCGCGATCTGGTGCTCGACGAGTTCGCCGCGGCGATCACCGGCCGCGCCAAGCCGGTGCATGATGGAAGGTGGGGGCTGGCCAATCTGGAATTGTGTCTCGCGGCAATCGAGTCCTCAAAGCGCGGCGAAGAGATCCAACTGAAACACCAAGTTGCTGCCACATAAACAGAAGAAAAGGAAACACCCGGTGCAACACTTCAAGCTCAACCCTTCGAACGACGCCACGAAGCTCAACGTTTCGATCGATGGAGAATTGTCCGCGCTCGATGTCGACGCGCTGATCCACGATCTTGCCGCTGCGCGCGCGAAAATGACGCCGATCCATCCGGCCGAGCCGCCGGACGATCCGGACAAGCTGCATCACAGTGACAACCTGCTGTGGACCGTGAAGGCCGCGCCGCAGAAGTCGGCGATTCAATTTGCGACGCAACATCCGGGGCTTGGCTGGATGTCGATGTGGTTGTCGCGGGCCCAGGTCGAGGATCTACAGACCAGTTTCGAGTTTGAGCTGGTGAAACTGCCGCAGGCACGCTGAACGGTGACGAGAAACCGCAATGCTGCCCGGCAAGAAAACATCACACACCGGGCTCATATCGGGCAGATTTTGAGCTATTCTAATGACCATGCAGAACACCGGATTTGAAGACGCTCTCACCGGTCGCATCGACGACATGCTCGACGCCTGCACCAAGTGCGGCGCCTGCTTCAAAGCCTGTCCGATCGCACCGGCCGCAGGCCTTGCCGATGCCGACCCGGTCGCGGTGGTGTCCGGCGTGCTCGATATCCTCCGCCTCGGCAAGGGCCCGGCCGAATCCGAGAAGTGGGCCAAGTCCTGCATGGCGAGCGGCGAGTGCATCAAGGCCTGCGACTACGGCGTCAATCCGCGGTTCCTGCTGACCATGTCGCGGCTCGCGATGATGAAGCACGACAAGGATACCGCCGAGCGCCGCAAGGCCGCAGTGATGCAGTTCCGCAAGGTGAGTGAGGATTCGAGCGTGCTGTCGCGGTTGCAATTGTCCGAGGAAGCGCTGATCCGCCTCGGGCAGCGGCCCTCGAAAGAGCCGCCGCGGACCGAATTGCCCGACGTGGTGTTCTACACCGGCTGCAATGTGCTGAAGACGCCGCACATTGCGCTGCTGTGCCTCGACATCATGGACATGATCGGCACCGACTATCAGGTGATGGGCGGGCCGACGCACTGCTGCGGCACCGCGCAGCTTCGCGCCGGCGACATCGATACGCTCGGCCGCTTCGCCAACAACACCATCAACAAGCTGTCGCAGTCCAAGACCGGCGAGGTGCTGGCCTGGTGCCCGAGCTGCATGATGCAGTTCGGCGAGACCGTGCTGCCGACCATCGAGCGCGCCACCGGCTCGACACCGTTCGACATGACGCCGTTCATGCGCTTCCTGCACGCCCATCTCGACGAGCTTCGTCCGTTCCTGAAGGAGCGCGTCGAAATGACGGTGGCGCTGCACAAGCACCCGGGCATCGCCGGCGTGATGGAAGCGGCGGAGCAACTGCTCGGCGCGGTGCCGGGCGTGCGCATCGTCAAGCTCGACGTGCCGGCGGTTGGCCTGCAAAGCGTCAACCTCGCGACCTTGCCGAAGTTCAAGGCCGAGCTGCAGCTTCGCGAGCTCGAAGCCGCGCGCGCAGCAGGCGTCGATGCGCTGGTCGCGGTCTATCACTCCGACCATCGCGAGCTCTGCGCCCACGAGCGCGACTGGCCGTTCCGGATCATGAACATTCTCGAGGTGGTCGGCGCCAGCATGGGCCTGCGCCAGGACGACCACTACAAGAACCTCAAGATCAAGCAGGACGTCGACGCCATCATCACCGACGCCGCCGACCTGATGCGGGAACACAAGGTCGATCTCGACACCGCGCGCAAGGTGATCGTCAACGGCATGCTCGGCGACCAGCCGCTGCCGCTGCAGGGGAAGCAACCCGCACTGTAACCGCCGATGCTAGAGCGCCTCGATCTCCGCAACGAGCTTGTCGGGGATCGCGAGGCCTTCGGCCTTGGCCTTGGCGCGAAGCGCGAGCCTGCGCTCGCCGGGCAGCCGCGCGCCGTGCTGGCTCTCGATCGCGACTGCCAGCACGCCGAAGCGCCCGAGCGCATGCGAGCCGAACGCCTCTGGATCGAAGGCGATGATGAGCTGTCCGGTGCCGGATGGCGGGCCTTCGGCATCGAGATAGGACGACGCTTCCGAAGCGTAGTTCGCGCCGATCATGCCGGCGGCCATGAGCTCGACCATCAGCGCCAGCGTCGCGCCTTTGGCGTCGCCCATCGGCAGCATGGTGCCGCGCAGCGCCGCGTCGGGATCGGAGGTCGGCTGGCCCTTGTCGTCGAGCGCCCAGCCGGGCGGCAGCCTCTCGCCGCGCTGCTTTGCGGTCACGACGTTGCCCCGCGCCACCTTGGACAGCGACATGTCGATCACCACCGGCGCGCGGCCCGGCAGCGGACAGGCGAAGGCGACCGGGTTGGTGCCGAACAGCGCCTTCGAGCCGCCCCACGGCGCCATCGCGGCGGGCGTGTTGGCGAACATCAGCGCGACGAGACCTTGCTGCGCCAGCCGCTCGACCGGCAGGCCCGCGGCGCCGCAATGGCTCGACCGCCGGATCGCCGCCGCGGCGATGCCCTGTTGAGGCGCGGCCTCGCGCAGCGCCTGCTCGGCCATTTCAATGGCCGGAAACGCGAAGCCGTAGCCGGCGTCGACCGTGATCAGGCCGGGCTTCGGCCGCGCGACCAGCGGCAGCGCGAGACCGTCGACCTTGCGCACCTTTGCCATCGCGGCGTAGCTCGGCACCCGCGACAGGCCGTGGCCCTTGAGACCGTCGGCCTCGGCCGCGACCAGCGCACGGGCGACGCTGCGCGCATTGTCGACGTTGGTGCGGCAACGCGTGAGCGTGCGCACCACCAGTCCTTCGGCCTGGAGGAGGGTCAGCGTCGGCATAGGACGGATGTTGCGTCAGGCGCTCCGGTACAGCTTCGTCATCACGTATTCGCGGTGGCCGAGCGCCTCAGCGGCAGTCAAGCGCCCATTGGAAGTGCGCACGATCATGTCGATCAGCGCGTCGCCCGCGTCCGATATGGTCATGTCGCGGCGCAGGATACCGGACACGTCCACGTCGATGTGCTCGCCCATGGTGCGGATGGTCTTCGGATTGCCGCTGATCTTGATCACCGGCACGATCGGGTTGCCGATCACGTTGCCCTGCCCGGTCGGGAAGGTATGCACGACGTACCCGCCCGCCGCCATCAGGGTCACGCATTCAGCCGCGGCCGACGACGTGTCCATGTAGTAGAGGCCCTTGCCCTTGCGCGGCGCCTCCGCCGGCAACAGCACGTCGATATAGCGGCATTCGCGGCCGATCTTCTCGAGATTGCCGAGCGCCTTCTCCTCGATGGTGGTGAGCCCGCCGGCGATGTTGCCTTTGGTCGGCTGCGAGTCGGAGAGGTCGTCGACCTTGTGGGCTTCGATGACGTCGTCCTGATAGGCCTTCCAGACCTTGAACCACTTCTCGCCGACCGCCTTGTTGGCGGCACGCGCCTTGGCGAGGTGCTCGGCGCCGGTGATCTCGGAGGTCTCGCCGAACACACCATAAATTCCGTGCGGGATGAGCTTGTCGTACATGTTGCCCACGGTCGGGCACGAGGCGAGGCCGGTGGTGGTGTCGCTCTCGCCGCACTTG
Source organism: uncultured Rhodoplanes sp. (assembly GCA_936924235.1). Classification (GTDB taxonomy): domain Bacteria; phylum Pseudomonadota; class Alphaproteobacteria; order Rhizobiales; family Xanthobacteraceae; genus Z2-YC6860. The sequence goes on from CAKZHN010000333.1 coordinate 4,974, forward strand.
GTCGAGACCCACAGCTCGGAGATGCTGCACTCCTCGCGCGGCAGCTCCGAGGCCCACTGCACATATTCCTTGGCCACGTAGGAGGCCTTGGCGACGGTGGCGATATCGCCGTGGCCCTCGATGCCGAAGCCGGTGACCGGCTTGCCGGTCTTGGCGATGCCGTCGACCACGCGCTTGGTCCACTGGTCCTCGATGCCGATTACGATGACGGCGGCGACGTTCGGGTTGGCGCCGGTGCCGATCAGCGTGCGGAAGTGCAGATCGAGGTCCTCGCCGAACTGCAGGCGGCCATAGGCGTGCGGCAGCGCCATCGTGCCCTTGATGTTGTTGGCGACCGCCTCGCAGGCCGCGTTCGACAGGTCGTCGAGCGGCAGGATGATGACGTGGTTGCGCACGCCGACGCGGCCGTTCTCGCGGCGCCAGCCCATGAAGCTCAGATCGCCATAACCGTTCTTCTTCGCGACTGCCTTGCCGTTCTTCTTCGCTTTTTTCGCCATGATGCTCACCACCGCTTCGTCTTCACATTGTGCACGTGGACGTGCTCGCCCTTGCCGATCTTGGCTTTGGCGATGCCGATGTCCTGGCCGTATTTCCAGATGGTGTCGCCCTTCTTGATGTCGACCAGCGCGACCTTGTGGCCGATCGGCACGTCCATCTTGGACTTCAGCTTGAACGACGAATTGTCGTGGGTGACGACGCACAGCATGTCGGTGCCCTTCTTCAGGCCTTCGATCACGACCACGCCGACCGTGTCCTTCTTCTCGTGTACGAGCAGTTGCGGAATAGCCATCGTCCTCCCCGCATTCCTTGAAATGGATTGCCTTATCTCTATAGGACGGGCGATGGCAGAGTCGAGCGGGTACAACGCCGCCGAGGCGGTGCCAGCGTCTGCAAAATCGCGTATGCTCCGTTCCGGCAAATCCCAGGCCGGGACGGGGGCTCGCATGCGAACGATGGTTCGGCTGCTGGCAAGCTGTTCATCGCAACTCCGAGCTAGGCGCAAATGGCACCTCCACCGCTCGACTACACGGCCGTTCCTGAGTCCTTCAAGCTGCCGCCCGGAGCGAATTTCGGCGGCACCTCCGGCATTGCCTTCAACTCCAAGGGCAACATCTTCGTGCTGCATCGCGGCGTGATGCCGCTGATGGAGTTCGATCCCGACGGCAACTTCATCCGCGGCTTCGGCGACGGGTTGTTCGATCGGCCGCATGGGCTCCGCATCGACGCGCAGGACAACATCTGGGCGACGGACGTGGCCGGCCACGTGGTCTACAAGTTCAATCCGTCCGGGCGGCTGGAGATGGTGCTCGGCGTCCGCGGCCGGCCCGGCGAGTGGCACGAGTTCGGGCACCTGCGGTTGTTCAACGAGCCGAACGAGGCCGTGATCGGACCGACAGGCGACCTGTTCGTGCTGCAGGGCCACGGCAAGTCCGAGTCGCTGGTGCTGAAGTTCGACAAGGACGGCAACTTCCTGAAAGTGCTCGCCAAGAAGGGCAAAGGCCCGGGCGAGTTCGACCTGCCGCATTCGCTGGTGTTCGACGCCAGGGGCCAGCTCTACATCGCCGACCGCAACAACGCTCGCATCCAGGTGATAGACGCCGACGGCAACTACATCCGCGAGTCCAAGCATCCCGGCACGCCGTGCGGGCTGTTCATGGCCGACGACCAGACCATCTGGCTGGCGCACGGCCACACCGGCCAGGTGATGCAGCTCGATCTTGCCGGCAATGTCATCGGCATGATGGTGGGCTCGGGCCAGGGCAAGACGCTCGGCAAGTATGGCGAGGCGCACTACATCGCGGTCAGCAGGCGCAACGAAGTTTTTGTTGCCGATACCTTGAACTGGAGGGTGCAGAAGTACGTCAAAAGCAAATAAGGGCTTTTGACGAGGGCTTTTGCATGTCTGCGCGCAAATCCGGTGTTTTGGCCGCGCTGTTTCTGGCTATTTCGGCGGTGCTCGGCTCGTTTGCCGTGGCGGCGCCGGCGACCACCGAGTACCACCGCCATGACGTGGACGCGCTGGACAAGGCCGGCTGGCAGCCCGCGGTCTCGACCCAAGGCGATTTTTCCATCCAGATTCCGGTGACGTTCGACGATTACACGATCCACGCCGAAGATGAGAATGTCGGCAAGATGCTGGTCCATGTGATCGCGGGCCGGAGCGTCGAGGGGCCGAAATTCTCGATCACCGAAATGCCATACACACCGCGGATGAAGGACCCGCACATCGCGGACATCGCCGGCGACTTCAAAAAGCGGCCGGGCAGCAAGGTGTCCGACATCGTGCAGGGCACCCGCGATGGTGTCGAACGATTGTCGTTCGTCGTGACGGGTTCAAAGACCAGCGCCTATATGCAGGTCGTCAAGACGAGGACGGCGCTCTATACGCTGGCGATGGAATTTCCCAACGCGGAGCGTGATCTCGCGATGGAGATCAAAAGCGGGTTTTTCGATTCTTTCAAGTTGAAGGACTAGTCGAGACAAAAAACATGTCGCTGCGGCTCTCGTGTCCCGGGCGCGGCGCGGCACGAAGCGTAGCGGAGTGATGCGACGCAGACCCGGGACCCCGGTTACTTCCTTTTCGCGGCGGGCAACCGGGGTCCCGGGTCTCGCTTCGCTCGCCCGGGACACAAGTGGCGCTAGTCCAGACAAAACCCCTTCTTCCTTACGAACGCGCCGAAGTCGGCGCGCTGCGGCACGCCGTATTGCCGGGCCTTGTCCTCGGACCAGCCGTAGAACGGCACGTCGCCCCAGCGCGCCGGATCGCGCGGCTTGTAGGGGTGGATCGCGGCGCGGCGGCGGTCATAGGATTCGATGCGCGCGGCGAGATCGCCTTCATCGTAACGGCCTTGGTGCAGCGTGCTCTCGAGCGACAACCGCGGGCTGATGTGGCCTTGCTCGGACGGCCAGCCGACGCACAGGCCAGCGACCGGAATGACCCGCTGCGGCAGCTTCAGCATGTCGCTCACCTTCGCGGAGTGATCGCGGATCACGCTGATCGGGCAGGTGCCGAGCCCGACTGCGTCGGCGGCGCGCAGGAACGCCGACAGCACGATGCCGGCGTCGACCGCGGCGTTGAAGAACTGGTCGAGATGGTCGTTGGGAAACGGCTTGCCGCGCATCTTGGAAATCTCGGCAAGCCTGCGGCCGTTGGCGAGGAACACCAGGAACGCCGGCGCCGCGCGGATGAACGACTGGTCGGGAATGAGATCGGCGATCGCGGTCTGCTCGGGCTTCTCCAGAATCACGATGTCGGCCTGCTGCAGGTCGCTCTTGCTGGGCGCCGACAGCGCGCAGGCGCAGAGCAGCCGCAGCAGCGACGGCTCGACCGCGCGGTCGGTGTAGCGGCGATGCACGCGCCGGCCCGCCATGCGCGCGAGCTCATCGAGACCGGACAGGTTCTCATCGACCGCGATAGTTTCGCCGAAGCGGCGTTGCAAAGCGTCGGCGATGGCTTTTCCGGATTGCGAAGCGGACATGCGGCGATCCCGTTTTTCGATGACGGAGGTTGCGGCCAGTTGATGTTATTCTGGCTGTTCCGACAAGACGCGAAGCCGGCCACCGATGACCGCTGCAACCACGACCTCGCACCATGCTGTCTGACCTCACGGCCCGGACCATCGGTTTGGTCGTGCTCGGCGGCTTTCTCGGGGGCATGGCGTCGGGCGCGGCAGGCTTCGCCTATGGCGTGGTCGCGACCTCGATCTGGCTGCATGCGATCTCGCCGCTGCATGCGGCGCTGCTCGTGGTCGCCGGCGGCACGATCAACCAGGGTGGGCTGGTCTGGGCCATTCGTCGAACGATCGATGTCGGGCGGCTTTGGCCGTTTCTTGTGGGCGGCCTGTTCGGCGTTCCGCTCGGCGTGTTCGTGGTGCTGGAGACCAAGCCGCGCGCCATCCAGGTCGCGCTCGCGGTGTTCATGATCCTTTATGGCGTCTACGCGCTCGTTGCACCGCGGCTGCCGCATGTGAGCTGGGGCGGTCGCATGGCCGACGCTGCCGTGGGATTCTTCGGCGGGCTGTTCGGCGGCGTCGCGGGCCTGTCCGGCATCTTCCCGGCGATCTGGACGCAGATCCGCGGCTGGCCCAAGGAGGCGGCGCGCGGCGTCTATCAGCCCTTCATCCTGTTCGCCCATGTGCTGACCATGGCGTCGATCGGCGCGGTGGCGCTCGACCGCGAGGGCGCGGTGCTGTTTCTGATCGCGATCCCGGCGGTCTTGCTCGGCTCGTGGGTCGGATGGAAAATCTTCGGCCTATTGAGCGAGCATCGGTTCCGGCAGATGCTGTCGGCGCTGCTGATCGGATCCGGCCTGATGCTGATCCTGTGAACGCGGAGAAACGATCGTGTCCGTCCAGCTCTATCTCGCCTATGTGGCGGCCTGCCTCGTCATCACCATCATTCCGGGGCCGACCGTGACGCTGATCGTCGCCAACAGCCTGACGCATGGCTCGCGCGCGGGATTGCTCAACGTGCTCGGCACGCAGCTCGGCCTCGGCCTGATGATGGGCGTGCTGGCGATCGGCCTCACCTCGATCATCGCCACCATGGGCATCTGGTTCGACTGGCTGCGGCTTATTGGCGCCGCCTATCTGGTCTGGCTCGGCTGGAAACTGCTTCGCTCGTCGGGCGGCATTGCGCAGCAGGCTGGTGCGCCGAAGCCGCGCGGCGGCTTCGTGCTGCAGGGCTTCCTGGTGCTGCTCGGCAATCCCAAGGCTCTCCTTTGGTTCGGCGCGTTCATTCCGCAGTTCATCGATCCGAGCGGCGACTATGTCCGGCAGGTCATCCTGCTGGGCCTCACCGCGATGGCCTGTGCGGCGTTGTCCGACGGCGGCTATGCGCTGCTCGCGGGCGGCGCGCGCAGCCTGATGTCCAAGAGCCGCGTGCGGCTCGTCTCGCGCATCGGCGGGGTCTGTCTGATGGGCGGCGGCGTGTGGCTCGCCCTCGCGAGGGCACGCTAGACTTGCGCGACATGGCCTGCGATGGATACTGCGCAACGCCTAAGAGTGGAGCGTTCCCGTGCCCGATCCGTTGATTCCCAGCCAGCGCGCCGAGTATTCGGCGATCGTCGACCGGCCGCCGCTGAAGCTGCCGAACAATGCGCGGGTGATCTTCTGGACCATCGTCAATTACGAGGTCTGGGACATCTCGCGGCCGATGGCGCGGCAGGTGATCCCGGCGCCGACAGGGCAGGTGCTTTTGCCCGACGTGCCGAACTGGAGCTGGCACGAATACGGCATGCGGGTCGGCGCCTGGCGTTTCTACGAGCTTTTCGCGCGGCTCGGTATCAAGCCGACGCTCGCCGCCAATGCCCGCATCTGCGAGGACTATCCGCGGGTCGCCGAGCAGGCGAAGAAAGACGGCTGGGAGTTCATGGGCCACGCCTATGACCAGCTCCCGATCCACAAGAACGAGAACCAGGCCGCGATGATCAACCGCTCGATGGAGGTCATCGAGAAGTTCACCGGCACGCGGCCGGTCGGCTGGCTCGGCCCGGGCCTGACGCAGACCCTGGACACGCCGGAGCTCCTGAAGAAGGCCGGCGTGCAGTACATCGGCGACTGGGTCTATGACGACGAGCCGACCGTCATCAAGACCGCCGAGGGTCCGCTGGTGACGTTGCCCTATACGGTGGAGCTCAACGACATCCCGATGATGATCGTGCAGCACCACGAGAGCGACTATCTGGTCAAGCGCGCGATCGACCAGTTCGACCGGCTTTATCTCGAAGGCAAGGATCGCGCGAAGGTGATGGCGCTGGCGATCCATCCCTACATCAGCGGCCAGCCGCACCGGATCAAATATCTCGAAGCGATCTACGACTATGTGAAGCGCTTCGACGGCGTGCTGTTCTGGAACGGCGTGCAGATCCTCGACTGGTACAAGTCGGTCGCAGGCAGCAAGCTCAAGTAGTGAAAACGAACTCTATTCGCGCAGCGTCATGGCCGGGCTTGTCCCGGCCATCCACGTCTTACTTTTCTTTATCAAGAAAGGCGTGGATGCCCGGCACAAGGCCGGGCATGACAGTGGAGAGAGCGCGGTCGCGTCAAAGGTAAGAACAGGTCTCGGAAATATGGCTCAGGAATCTCTCCGCATCGGCAAGTCCGAGCTGACGGACTTTGTCACGTCGATCTTCATGGCGGTCGGGCTCACGAAGGAGCACGCGGCCGAATGGGCCAAGATGCTGGTGTGGGCCAATCTGCGCGGCACCGACTCGCACGGCATCATCCGCATTCCGCGCTACATCGATCTCGTCAACGCCAAGTCGATCAACCCGGCGCCGAACATCCGTATCGAGAAAAAGGAAGGCGCTGCCGTCGTGCTCGAAGGCGACCGCGCGCCTTCCGCCGTCGCCATGACCATGGCGATGAACGAGGCGATGGACTGCGCCCGCAAGGTCCATGTCGGCATGTGCGCGGCGCGCCACATCACTCACACCGGCGCGATCGGCTATTTCGCGCTGCAGGCCGCAGAAGCGGGCTTCATCGGCATTGCCACCAGCGCGTCCGGTCCGATGATGGCCTATCCGGGCACGCGGGTCGCCGCGGTGTCGTCCAATCCGATCGCGTTCGCGGTGCCGCGGAGAAACGGCCGGCCGTATCTGCTCGACTTCTCCACCGGCGTGGTCGCCAACGGCAAGATCATGGGCGCGGCCGATCGTGGCGAGAAGATCCCGGTCGGCTGGGGCCTCGATAAGGACGGCAAGGACACCACCGATCCCAAGGCGGTCGAGACCTTGCTGCCGCTCGGCGGCGCCAAGGGCGCCGGGCTCTCGTTCATGATCGAGTGCCTGACGAGTCTTCTGCTCAATGAGTCGCGGATCGCGCCCGATATTGAGAGCTGGGCGATCGGCGACGATCCGTTCCTCAACGGCACCGTGATCGCGATCGATATCGCGGGCTTCGGCAATCCCGACAAATTTGCCGTCGAGGCAGAGCGGCTCGGCACCGCCATTTCCGGTCTCGCCCGCGCCGAAGGCATCGCAAAGATCATGCTCCCCGGCGAGCGCGGCGACGCGGTCCGCGCCGAACGCGAGGCCAACGGCATTCCCATCCCCAAGGGTACGTGGCAACGTATCACCAAGGCCGCGCAGACGGTCGGAGTGAAGCTGCCGGCATGAGCGGAGGGGGACCCAGGGTGAAGCGGCGGGAGTTCATCGCGCTCGCGGGAAGTGCCGCCGCCGTTTGGCCGTTTGAGGCGCGCGCGCAGGCCGATGGCGTCAAGCGCATCGGCATGCTGTCGGAATTCTCCGAAGCGCAGATGCAGCCGCTGGTCGCGGCGTTTCATCAGCAGCTGCGGCAGCTCGGTTGGAAGGACGAAAGCATCAAGACCGATCTGCGCTTCGCGATCGTCGACGACGCGCAGTTCAAGTCGGTAGCAGCGTCGCTGGCCGGAACCGCGCCTGACGTCATCGTGGCGCTCGGCTCGCGCGCGGTGCGCGCCTTGCGTGACGAAACGCGCACGATCCCGGTGGTGTTCACGCTCGTTGCCGATCCGGTGGCGCAAGGGCTGGTTACCAGCCTTGCAAGGCCGGAAGGCAATCTCACCGGACTGACGAATTACGAGTTCTCGTTCTCGGGGAAATGGTTCGAGGCTCTGAAAGAGATCGAGCCGCGGATTTCCCGGATCCTATTGATGTCCAATCCGCAGAACTCCGGCACCATGGCTCTGGCGAAGTTCGTCGAGGGGATCGGGCCGACCTATGGCGTGACCATGGTCCCAGCGCCGGTGCGGACCTTGGACGACATCCGCGAGCAGCTCAACGCGTTCGGGCAAGGTGCCGATCGCGCCGTCATCGTTCTGCCCGATGGCCTCGTGGTCAACAACCGCGACCTGATCATCGAGCACGTCAACCGTGCGCGGATTCCGACGATGTTTCCATTCCGTGTTTTCGCGGTGAGCGGCGGCATGCTGGCGTGGGGGCTCGATTTCGTCGACGTCTACCGGCAGGCCGCGAGCTACGTCGACCGCATCCTGCGCGGCGCGAAGCCGGCCGACCTGCCGATCCAGGCGCCCAACAAGTTCAGCCTCACGATCAACCTGAAGACCGCTCACGCGTCGGGATTCAAGATTCCGCCGACACTGCTGGCGGTGGCCGAGGAGGTGATCGAGTGAAACGCAGCCTGATCATCGCATGGTGTGCGCTGGCGTTTGCGTGTGCGTCCGCGCAGGCCGCGGATTGGCCGAGCAAGCCTATCCGCATCGTGGTGCCGTTCGCGGCCGGCGGCGCGGCGGACATCTGGGCGCGGCTGCTTGCCGATCCACTGTCGGCCGCGTTGAAGCAGAGCGTCGTCATCGAGAACCGCGGCGGCGGTGGCGGCATGCTGGCGGCACAGCAGGTCGCCCGCGCCGAGCCGGACGGATACACCATCCTGATCGGCGGGCTCGGGCCGCAGATCCTCGCGCCCGCCGTGGCCGACAATCCGGGCTTCGACGCGCTGCGCGACTTCAGCCACATCGTCTATATCGGCGGGCCGCCGATCACCTGGGTGGTGCCGCCGTCGAGCGAGCTGCATTCGGTGGGCGACCTGATCGCGGCCGCGAAAGCTGGCAAGTTCTCGGGCTATGCCTCGTCGGGCGTCGGCACGGTCGGTCATCTCGTGGTGGAATACGTGGCGGCCAAGAACGGACTGAAGCTCACGCACATTCCCTACAACACCGCGGCCTTTGCCGACATCATCGGCGGCCGCGTGCCGATGGGCTCGTTCACCTGGGGTGCGGCGCTAGGGCAATTGCAGGGCGGCACGCTGCGCGCGCTCGCGGTGACGACCGCGACGCGGCGGCCGGAGCAGCCCAACGTGCCGACCTTCAAGGAGCTCGGCTACGACTTGGTCGCCAGCACGTGGTTTTCGCTCTCCGGCCCCAAGGGCATGCCGAAGGAGATCGTGCAGCGGCTCAATGAGGAAACGTTGCACATCCTTCAGACGCCCGACATCAAGAAGCGGTTGGAGCAGGATGCGTTCGAGCCGAAACCGCTCACGCCCGAGCAGGTCGAGGTCTTCTTCGCGATCGCGGCGAAGATGTGGACACCCGTTGCGCAAGCCGCGATGAAGAAGTGATCACCGTTCGGCGTGGCGATCGTCCAGCGAACGGCGCGTCGCCTGGATCTCCTTCAGCCGGCCGCCGCGAACCTTCGCCGTCATTCCAAGACTTGCGGACAGAACGTCGACGACCTGGGTGCGGACGTAAGCGTTGAGTTCGGTCGACACGCGCTCCGCAGCGCCCGGGTCCGCGTTTGCGATCGCGGCCGCCAGCTGTTCGGAGATGCGAAAGGTCTTCTGAAATCGCCGCGCCAGCTCATGCTCCGCATCGGAAGACGCGCGAACGCCTTGCTGCGCGATGCGCAGCTTGTCGGTCAGCATCCGGCGGTAGGCCTTCTCCAGGCTGCGGTTGTGCGAGGCCGCGGCAAGCGCGCCATGAAAATTGAAGTTGGCGAGGATGATGGCTTCGGCATTCTTTTGCGCCAGCGCCTGCCGGAATTCGTCGATGCAGGTCTTGATCGCGGCGAGGTCCTGCGCCGTCCGCCGGACCGCGGCGAAATGGCAGATCAGCGGCTGGAAGATGTCCATCGCCTCGTAGTGGTCGACGACGTCGACGAACTGCAGGGCCGCGACTTTCGCACCTCTATTGGGCTCAAGCTCGATCAGGTCTTCCGATGCGAGACGGATCAAAGCCTCCCGCACGGGTGTGCGCGACACCTTGTAGGTTTTGCAAAGCTGCAGTTCTTCAAGCGGTTCGCCGGGCGCCAGCCGGACACTGACGATGGCGCGTCGCAACGCCTCGTAGACCACCTGCGCGCCGGTGGGCTTCGGCCCCGTTCTCTTGCTTGTCTCAGATCGGTTGCGCATGGCTGCCGTGATGGAGCCTCCCTTCGGCGGTCGTTGCAGTATGTATTTTTATGGAATACAAATCCAGCCCGGTAGAACGAGCGGCCTGTTTGGAGCCGCAAAACAGTGCGGGCAGGGATGAAAGCGCAAAAAACTGATCGGGCCGCAAATGTGCGCCTCGCGGCCGATATCGGCGGCACCTTCACCGACATCGCGGTGTTCGACGACAAGACCGGCCGGCTGACATTCGGCAAGGCGCTGTCGACGCCGGACCGCCTCGTCAACGGCATCAGCAACGGCGTGCACAAGGCCGGCAGCGACTACGCCTCGGCGAACCTGTTCCTGCACGGCTCGACGGTCGCCATCAACACCATGCTGGAGCGCACCGGCGCGAAGACCGCATTGGTCACGACAGACGGCTTCCGCGACGTCTACGAGATCGGCCGCATCAATAGGCCTGACGCCTACAATCTCTATTTCCAGAAGCACAAGCCGCTGATCGAGCGGGCGCTGTGCTTCGAGGTCAAGGAGCGCGTCCGCGCCGACGGCGAGGTGGTGATCCCGCTCGACGAGGAAGGTCTCGCGGCGCTTGGCGACAGGTTCGAGCAGCTCGGCATCGAAGCCGTCGCCATCATGTTCATCAACTGCTACGCCAACAGCGCGCACGAGAAGCGCGCGAAAAAAATCCTGAGCCAGCGGCTGCCGGGCGTGTTCGTTTCGGCCTCGCACGAGCTGTCGCAGGAGTATCGCGAGTTCGAGCGCGTCTCGACGGTCGCCGCCAACGCCTTCATCGGCCCGAAGGTGCGGCGTTATATCGGCGAGATCGACCAGCACATCCGCAGCGACGACTTTAAAGGTTCGTTCCTGATCGTGCAGTCCACCGGCGGCCTGTACGAAAACGAGCAAGCCCAGTCGCAATGCGTGCGCATGCTGGAGTCCGGGCCGGCCGCCGGCGTGATCGGCACCCAGGCGCTGTGCCACACGCTGGGCATCGAGAACGCCATCGCGTTCGACATGGGTGGCACCACCGCCAAGGCCGGCGTCATCTACAAGGGCGAGGCGCTGACCACCGGCGCGGCGCTGATCGGCGGTTACGACAAGGCGCTGCCGATTCAAATTGCCATGATGGACATCTTCGAGGTCGGCACCGGCGGCGGCTCGATCGCCAAGCTCGAGGACGGCGCGCTGCGCGTCGGCCCGCAGAGCGCGGGCGCGCAGCCGGGTCCGGCCTGCTACGGCCTCGGCGGCACCGAGCCGACCGTGACCGACGCCAACCTGATGCTGGGCCGGCTCGGCGCCGACCGCTTCCTCGGCGGCGAGATGAAGCTCGATAGTGCGGCGGCCGAGCGCGCGCTGGCCAAGGTCGGCAAGCCGCTCGACATGAACGCAACCGAAGCGGCCGACGGCATCCTGCGCATCGCCGCGACCGCCATGTCCTACGCCGTGAAGGGCGTCACCACCGAGCGCGGCCTCGACGCCGGTGACTTCGTGATGGTCGCCTACGGCGGCGCTGGCCCGCTGCATGCGGTCGCGGTGGCGCGCGAGATCGGCATTCGCAACGTGATCATCCCGGGCGCGCCGGGCGTGTTCTCGGCCTTCGGCATGCTGTTCTCCGACCTGCGCTACGACTACGTGCGCACGCATCTGATGCAGCTGGCCGACGCGCCGTTCGACGACATCGAGACGGTGTTCAAGGAGCTGGAGCAGCAGGGCCGCGACGCCATCGCCTCGACATCGGTGCGGCCGCACCAGGTCACGGTGAAGCGCGCGCTCGACATGCGCTATGTCGGCCAGGAGCATCCGGTTACGGTCGAACTGCCGATGAGCGTGTTCGCCAAGCAGGACCGCAAGGCGATCAAGCAGCATTTCGACGACGACCATCTGCAGCGCTACGGCACTTCGGCGCCGGACGAGCGGGCCGAGATCGTCAGCCTCCGCGTCACCGTCGCTGGCGTGATGAAGAAGCCGCCGCAGGAGAAGATAAAAAAGGGCGGCGGTGCGCCGCCGAAGGCGGCCTTCACCGGCAAGCGCAAGGCGTCGTTCGACGGCAAGTTCCGCGACACGCCGACCTATCGGCGCGCGGAACTGCTGGCCGGCAACAAGATCGCCGGGCCAGCGCTGATCGAGGAGCACGCCTCGACCACCGTGCTGATGCCGGGCGACAAGCTGACGGTCGATGCCTACGGCAATCTCGTTATTGCGGTTGCGGGAGCGAAGTGATGGCCAAGAAAGCTGCAAAAAAGACTGCGAAACCCGCAACCAAGACCACCAAGAAGGCCCGCAAGATCGATCCGGTGATCGCCGAGATCGTGCGCAACGGGGTGCTCGCCGTGACTGAGGAAATGAAGACCAACCTCATGCGCACGGCCTACAACATGATCATCTATGAGGCACTGGACTTCACCACCGGCTTGTTCACGCCGGAAGGCGAGACCGTCTCGATCGGCATCGGCCTGCCGACCTTCATCCGCGGCATGGCCGAGACCGTGAAGGCGAAGATCAAGCACTTCGGCGGCATCAAGAACATGCATCCGGGTGACATCTACGTTACCAACGACTCGTACACGACCGGCAGCCATCTCAACCATTTCACCTTCACGCTGCCGATCTTCCACAAGGGCAAGCTGGTCGGCTTCTCGTGCTGCATGGCGCACTGGCTCGATGTCGGCGGCGTACTCGGCGGCATGACCACGGACATCTTCTCCGAGGGCCTCCAGATCCCGATCCTGAAGTATCAGGACCGCGGCAAGGTCAATCAGGATCTGCTCGACATCATCCGCATCAACGTGCGTCTCCCGCCGCGCGCCATGGGTGATCTGCGCGCCCAGGTCACGGCGGTAAAGACCGGCGAGCGGCGCTTCCTCGAATTGCTGGATCGGTATGGCCAGCAGGCCGTGATGGATTCGATCGCCGAGATCATGGACCGCGCCGAGGCCGCGGCGCGCGCCCGCACCAAAACCATCCCGGACGGCACCTACGAGGCGGAGTCGTTCCTCGATGACGACGGCATCGACATCGGCAAGCGCATCTCCGTGAAGGTCAAGGTCATCGTCAAGGGCGATGAGATGACCATCGACTTCACCGACGTGGCGAAGCAGGTGCGCGGCTTCTACAATTCGGCGATCACCACCGGCTACGGCTGCGCCCAGGTGGCCTACAAGTGCATCACCTCGCCGACCGATTATCCGATCAACGACGGCGCGTTCCGTAGTCTGAAAGTGATCATCCCGCCGGGCCGCATCATCAGCGCGACCAGGCCCGCGCCGATGCGCTGGTGGATGACGTTCCCGATGACCGTCATCGACACGATCTTCAAGGCGCTGAAGCCCGCGATCCCGGATCGCGTCATCGCCGGCCACCATGCCGACCTCGTGGCGCCGAGCTTCCACGGCTTCAACCCGAAGACCTCGGAGTTCTTCATCGGCACCTTCGGGCCGCTCGGCGGCGGCTGGGGCGCGAAGCGCACCGAGGACGGTGTGTCGGCGACGGTCTGCATGAACGACGGCGACACCCACAACGGCCCGAACGAGCAGGCCGAGGCCAAGTTTCCGATCCTGGTCGAGCGCTTTGAGCTCATTCCGGACTCCGGCGGCGCCGGCAAGCATCGCGGCGGGCTCGGCATCGCGCGCACAACGCGGGCATTGACGCCCGTCACCGTGAACACCCAGAGCGAGCGCTCGGCACAGCCGCCCTGGGGTCTCGACGGCGGCGACGACGCGACCGGCAACAAGGTGGCGTTCCGGGTCGGCGGCGAATGGAAGTCGGACTTCCCCAACGCCAAGGTGCTCGTGGCCCAGCTCAAGTCCGGCGATGCGTTCCGCATCAGCTCCGGCGGCGGCGGCGGCTACGGCGCGGCCTTCGAGCGGCCCGCTGAAGAGGTGCAGGAGGACGTGCGCCAGGGCTATGTCAGCGTCAAGGCAGCGGCCGAGAAATACGGCGTGGTGATCGATCCGCAAACTTTTGCTATCGATCGGGCCGCAACCGACAAGCTCCGCGCGAGCTGATCCTTAGGAGTTGAATGCCATGGCCGACGTCGTTTCCACCAATCCCCCGACCATGGCGGCGCCCGGTGGCCATTACAGCCACGCGGTGACGGCCGGCGGCTTCGTGTTCGTGTCGGGGCAACTGCCGATTGCGCCGGACGGCACCAAGCTCAACGACGCGCCGTTCGAGAAGCAGGCGCAGCAGGTGCTCGACAACGTCGCGGCGGCGATCAATGGCGCGGGCAGCTCGCTCGACAAGCTGACGCAGGTGCGGGTCTATGTCACCGACATCAACGACTGGCCGGCGTTCAACGCGCTGTATGCGAAATGGACCGGCGGCGCGAAGCCGGCGCGCTGCGTCGTGCCGGTGCCGCAGCTGCATTACGGCTTCAAGATCGAGGTGGAAGCGGTTGCGGTGAAGTGAAGTTGGGGGCTCGCGTTAGGCCCCAACTGTCACCACACACTCCGCTGTCATGCCCGGGCTTGACCCGGGCATCCATGAGCCAGTGCAGTCGACCGCAGCCTTACGTAAGACTTCCGCTTTTGAAGCAGGGTCATGGATCGCCGGGTCAAGCCCGGCGATGACACCGCCGTTGTTGGTGGATGTGCAGACTACAGAAGCAGTGAGTAGCGATGTAGGGTGGGCAAAGCCGCGAAGCGGCGTGCCCACGACTTCGCGCCGAGCAAGAACGGGTGGGCGCGGCGCTTCGCGCCTTCGCCCACCCTACTTTTTGCGATTGACCTTCGCCGTGTAGTTCATCGCACCGGCGCCGCAGCACGGACAGTTCATCGCCACGAGAATGGTCTGCTTGGCGTCCTCGTCGAGGTCCGACTGATCCAGCACCTCACGCACCTGCTTCTGGAACAGGTCGTGCAGCGGTGCGCTGCTGGTGAAGATCTGGTCGTCCGCTCCCATCACACCTTCAGTCCCAAAAGCCTCTCGGCGTTCTTATACGCGATATCGGCCCGTACGTTCTCGTCGAGTTTCTCGGTGTCGAGCCAGTGCCCGGCCTCTTCGGCCCGCTCGAATGGGTAATCGGCGCCGAACATGATCCGGCCGACACCCAGCGCCGCGATGGCGCAATTCAGCGGTTCCGCCGAGCACATGCCCGAGGTCGTGATCTCGAGATTGTTCTTGATGTAATGCGACACCGGCTTTTTCAAACCCACATTGTAGAAGTCCGGCCCGGTGCGGCTGTCGAAGCGCCAAAGAAGATACGGCAGGGTCTCGCCCATGTGGCCCAAGCCCACGCGCGCCTTCGGATAGCGGTCGAACACGCCGCCGAAAATCAGCCGCAACGCGTGCGACCCGGTCTCGAAGGTCCATTCCCAGGTGGCGCGGCGCAGTCCCGGATGGCCCTGCAGCACCGGCGCGACCGACACCGGATCGGTCGGATGGATGTAGATCAGCGTGCCCAGTGCATCGGCGCGCTCCCAGAACGGCGCCAGCGACGGATGATCGAGATACTGGCCGAGCGTGTGGCCGTTGATCATCGCGCCGCAGAACTTCAGCTCCTTGACGCAGCGTTCGAGCTCGTCGGCCGCGGCCTTGGCGTCCTGCATCGGCAGATGCGCGAAGCCCGAATAGCGGTCCGGCCGCTTCTGGATCTCTTTGGCGAGAAAATCGTTGCCGGCCTTGGCGGTCCGCACCGCCGTCGCAGCGTCCTTCTCGGCCTGCACGCCAGGACCGGCCAGCGCGAGCACCGCGCGCGTGATGCCGGCTTTGTCCATCGAGGCCAGCCGCATCTCGCCGAAATCGGTGTTGCGCTTCAAAAGATTGTCACGCTTCTCCGCTGGCATCTCGGCGACGGTGGGATTCCAATATTCGATGAACCCCGGGCAGAGAAAATGTTCTTCGAGCGCGATCTTCTTGACCAAGGCGTCCTCCGTCATATCGCACGCTGCAACGCAGCATCTTTTGTGCTTTCGGCTGTACCGGATATTGGGCTAGCCTGTACCATGATGCAAGCAGCTTGGTTCTAGTCTGGTCGAGTCGAAGTTGTCCATGCGCGCCCCATCCGACAAAAATCAGGTTCAGGTGATCGCCCGCGCCGCGCACATTCTGCGCGCGCTGGAAGGCGAAGATGCGGGCCTGAGCCTCGGACAGATCGCCGCACGCGTCGGCCTCGCTCGTTCGACGGTGCAGCGGATCGTCGCCTCGCTCGAGACCGAAAAGCTCCTGATCGCGGCGTCGCCGAACGGCCGGGTGCGGTTGGGGCCTGCGATCCTGCGGCTCGCTTCTTCGGTGACCGGCGATTTCGTTGCCCGCGCCAGGCCGCATCTGACGCGCCTGTCTGAGGAGCTGTGCGAGACCGTTGACCTCGCCACGGTGCGCCGCGACCATCTGATGTTCATCGACCAGGTGATCGGCTCGCACCGGCTGCGCACGGTCTCGGCGGTCGGCGAGACGTTTCCGCTCTACTGCACGGCCAATGGCAAGGCTTATCTCTCAAGCTTGGACGAGCCCGCCATCGAGCAGCTGATCGGCAAGAGCTACGAGGCGCGAACGCCGAACACGCTGACCAAGCTGCCGGCGTTGCTCGCCGAGCTTCGCACCGTGCGCAAGACCGGCATCGCTTATGACCGAGAGGAGCACACGCTCGGCATCTGCGCGGTCGGCGTGGCGCTGCACGATCCGCTCGGCAATGCGGTGGCGATTTCCGTTCCGGTGCCGAGCCAGCGCTTCCGCGAGCAGCAGCGGCTGATCGCCGAACGGCTGCTCGCCACCAAGCATGCCATGCAGGCCGACTGGAGCGCGGCCGCGGCGTAATCGATCACCCGGCGCCTAGCGCCGGGCAAACGTCAAAGGCCGCCATTCGCGGCGAACAGGAGGAACGACCTTGGCGAAACGAATCCGCGGCGTGATGTTCGAAGAGAACCTCAAGAACGACATGGGGCTGGAGTTCTACAACCTGTCCCATCGGTTCGGCTATCAGTCGCCGAACTGGCCCTACTTCGAAGACGTCAAGATCGAGCGCATCCACTACATGGCAAAGTCGGGTGTGCTGTCGCAGCGCATCACGACCTCGATGCACAACACCACCCATATCGACGCGCCGGCGCACGTGGTGCAGGGCACGCCGTTCATCGATGAGGTGCCGCTGCCGCACTTCTTCGGCTCCGGCATCGTGATCTCGATCCCGAAGAAGCAGTGGGAGCCGATCACCTACGACGATCTCGAAAAGGCCGCCGGCAAGATCATCCGCCCGCGCGACGTGGTGATCGTCAACACCGGCTGGCATCATCAATACGAGGACAGCGAGGACTATTTCTGCCGTTCGCCGGGCTTCGTGAAGTCAGCCGGCGAGTGGTTCGTCGAGAAGAAGGTCAAGGTGGTCGGCCACGACACCCAGGCCAACGACCATCCGCTCGCGACCGCGATCGGCCCGCAGCGCAATGGCCCGCTGCATCCGCACCTTGAAGAGGAATACCGCGAGTGGTCCGGCGGTCGCGACTGGAAGGACGACTTCCCGGAGTGGGAGCCGGTGCACCGCATCCTGTTCAAGAACGGCATTCTCGGCATCGAGAACGTCGGCGGCGATCTCGACAAGGTCACCGGACGGCGCTGTACCTTTGCGTTCTTCCCGTGGAACTGGGACCGCGGCGACGGCTGCATCATCCGCCTCGTCGCCATCATCGACCCGAAGGGCAAGTACCGGATCGAGAAGGGAGCGAAGTTCAAATGATCGCGAAGAAGCTTTCCGAAGCGAAGGAATACGTCGCGCCGAACCATCGCGCCTGCACGACCTTGAGGCTGTTCGGCGCCGAGGCCGGCGTGTCCAAGGCGATCATCGCCGGCGTCTCGCACTTCCTGCCGGGCGGCGGCGCCGGTCCCGACGCCTCGCCGCCCGAGAAGGTCTACTACGTGCTGGAGGGCGAGCTGACCGTGATCGTCAACGGCAAGGAGACGGTCCTGAAGAAGAACGACTCCTGCTACATCGGCCCGAACGAGAGCCGCGAGATCATCAACCGCACCAACGAGGTGTGCACGATTTTCGTCGCGGTGGCTTCGCCGCCGGCGTGATGCGCACGTTCGCGCCATTTACACAGCCGTCATCGCCGGGCTTGTCCCGGCGATCCCGATGAGTTTGAGCACTATGCCTTCCTAAGCGAGATGGCCGGGGCAAGCCCGGCCATGACGTGGAGAGAATGGTGCTTCAATCGCGAGTAAAAAGATGTCCGAAGATTTCCTGAAAGACCCGCTGGCGCTGTTCAGCGTCAAAGGCAAGACCGCGATCGTTACCGGTGCGACCGGCGCGCTCGGCGCCATCGCGGCCAAGACGCTGGCGGCCGCCGGTGCGAATGTCGTCATCACCGCCAACAACGCCGAAGGCCTGAAGAAGATCGCGGCCGAATGCGTCAAGCTCGGCGGCAAGGCCGAGGTCGTCGCCAAGCGCCCAAGCTCCGAGGCCAACTGCGACGCGATCGTTCAGGCCGCGGTCGACAAGTTTGGCAGCGTCGACATCCTCGTGGTCGCGTCCGGCCAGAACAAGGTCGCCAAGATCACCGACCAGAAGCCCGAGGACTTCCTCGACGTCATGGACGCCAATGTCACGCAGTCGTGGCTGATGTCGCGTTCGGCGGCGCGCCAGATGATGAAGCAGGGCAAGGGCGGCAAGATCATCCTGACCTCCTCGGCGCGCGGCCTGCTCGGCCATCCGGCCGGCTATACGGCCTATTGCGCATCGAAGTCGGCGGTGGACGGCATCACCAAGGCGCTGGGCTGCGAGCTCGGCGCGACCGGCATCACCGTCAATGCGCTGGGGCCTACTGTGTTTCGGTCACCGCTCACCGAGTGGATGTACGCCGACGACGATCGCGCCAAGGGCGTTCGCGCCGGATTCCTCACGCGCGTTCCGAAGGGCCGCCTCGGCGAGCCTGAGGATCTCGCCGGTCCGATCCTGTTCCTGGCTTCCAAGGCGTCGGATTTCTACACCGGCCATATCCTCTACGCCGACGGCGGCTACACGGCGGGCTGAGCCATGGCAGGAAAAGCGCGCATCGCGGTGATCGGCGCGGGCCTGATGGGCCACGGCATTGCGCAGGTGTTTGCGCTGGCCGGCCATGACATCACCATCACCGACGCGCACAAGCCAACGCTCGACAGCGCGCTATCGCGGATTTCCACGAACCTCCGCGATCTCGGCGACGACGAGAAGGCCGTCAGCCGCGTGAAGCCGGTCGCCGATCTTGCGGCCTGCGTGCGCGACGCCGACTACGTGGTCGAAGCGATCCTCGAGGACATGCCGCTGAAGCAGAAGACCTTCGCGGAGATCGAGCAGCACGTCCGGCCCAATACGATCCTGGCCAGCAATACCTCGGTGATGCCGATCACCGAGATCATGCAGGGCCTGAAGCATCGCGAGCGCGCGCTCGGCACCCACTGGTGGAATCCACCATTCCTGGTGCCGCTGGTCGAAGTGATCGGGACGCAATGGACCTCGCAGGCCGCGATCGACTTCACCATGAAGCTGCATGCCGATGCCGGCAAGCAGCCCGCCCACGTCAAGAAGGACGTGCCCGGCTTCATCGGCAACCGCTTGCAGCATGCGCTGTGGCGCGAGGCGGTGTCGCTGGTCGAGCGCGGCATCTGCGATGCCGAGACCGTCGACAAGGTGATCAAGGCGGCGTTCGGCCGCAGGCTCGCCGTGCTGGGTCCGCTGGAGAATGCCGATCTGGTCGGCACGGATCTGACGCTTGCGATCCACAAGACCGTGCTGCCGGACATCGATCATCGGCCTGGGCCGTCGCCCTATTTGGAACGCCTGGTCGCCGAAGGTAAGCTCGGCTTCAAAAGCGGCGAGGGCTTCCGCAAGTGGAGCGCCGACGAGCAGGCGGCACTGCGAAGCAAGGTTCTGCAACATCTGAAAAAGGCGCGAGACGCCTGAACGCTTCAGGGAGGCGAACATGAAAGCTGGGAATCGGATCAACCGCCGCACGCTGATCAAGTCGGGCGCCGCCGTGATCGCAGCACCGGCGCTGCTCAATGCAAACTCCGCCAGCGCCCAGGCCAAGGTCATCAAGATCGGCCACGTCAGCCCCAAGACAGGCCCGCTGGCAGGCTTCGGTGAGGCCGACGAATTTATCCTGAAGCAGGTGCGCGACGTTCTCGCCAAGGGCCTGCAGAGTGGCGGCAAGACCTACCAGGTCCAGATCATCTCCAAGGACAGCCAGTCGAGCGGCAGCCGCGCCGCGGAAGTCGCCTCCGAGCTGATCCTCTCCGACAAGATCGACCTGATGGTCACGTCCGGCACGCCGGACACCACCAATCCCGTCTCGGACCAGGCCGAGGTCAACGAGACGCCGTGCGTCGCCACCAACTGCCCGTGGCAGCCGTACTTCTTCGGCCGCCGCGGCGACCCCGCGAAGGGCTTCAACTGGACTTATCTGTTCTTCTGGGGCCTCGAGGACGTCATCGCCGCATTCACGGCGTTGTGGGACGGCATGCCGACCAACAAGGTGGTCGGCGGCCTGTTTCCGAACGACGCCGACGGCAACGCCTGGGGCGACAAGGAGCGCGGACTGCCGCCGGCGCTCGCCGCGGCGGGCTACAAGCTGATCGACCCGGGCCGCTATCAGCAGATGAACAACGATTTCTCGTCGCAGATCGCGGCCTTCAAGGCAGCGGGCGTCGAAATCGTCACCGGCGTGATGATCCCGCCCGACTTCGCCACGTTCTGGTCGCAGGCGGCGCAGCAGGGCCTCAAGCCGAAGGTCGTCACCATCGGCAAGGCGCTGCTGTTCCCGTCAGCGGTCGCGGCGCTCGGTCCGCGCGGCAACGGCCTGACCAGCGAAGTCTGGTGGTCGCCGAACCATCCATTCAAATCCGGCCTCACCGGTCAGAGCTGCCAGCAGCTTGCCGACGCTTATGTGGCGGCGACCAAGCGTCCGTGGTCGCAGCCGATCGGCTTCCAGCACGCCATGTTCGAGGTGGCGATCGACGTGCTCAAGCGCGCCAAGGCGATCGAGCCGAAGGCGATCCTGGATTCGATCGTCGCCACCAACTACCAGTCGATCGTCGGCCCGGTGCAGTGGACCGGCAAGCCGGTCAAGAACGTCACGAAGACGCCGCTGGTCGCGGGCCAGTGGCAGATGAAGGGTGACAAGCTCGAGCTCGTCATCACGGCGAACCGGCCGCACCCGAACATTCCGGTCGGTGGCAAGACGCAGATTCTGTCGTAGCCTGATCGGACGGCGTGATGGCCGGGGCCATTGTCTCGCGTCCCGGTCATCGGCGTCTTTGACGGAGGCGCGTGATGGCGGACGATACGAGCCTGCAGACGCAGAAGGAAACCTTTGCGAAGAAGCCCGAAACGACGGGCGCGCTGAAGGTTTCCAGGCCGCAGAACGGCGCCGAGTACCTCGACTCGCTGCGCGACGACCGCGAGGTGTACCTCTACGGCGAGCGCGTCAAGGACGTCACCACCCATCCGGCCTTCCGCAACACCGCCCGAATGGTGGCGCGTCTGTTCGACGCCCTTCATGACCCGAAGCGCAAGGACAAGCTGCTGGTGCCGACCGACACCGGCAACGGCGGCATGACGCACGCCTTCTTCAAGGCGCCGAAGACGCCCCAGGACCTGCTCGCCGGCCGCACGGCGATCGCCGAATGGGCGAAGCTCACCTACGGCTGGCTCGGACGCGCACCCGACTACAAGGCGGCCTTCCTGGCGACGCTCGGCGCCAATTCCGAGTTCTATGCACCGTACCAGGACAACGCGAAGCGCTGGTACAAATTCAGCCAGGAGCGCGTGCCCTTCATCAACCACGCGATCATCCATCCGCCGGTCGACCGTGACCGGCCGGCCAACGAGGTCGGTGACGTCTGCTGCCAGGTCGAGAAGGAGACCGACGCCGGCATCGTGGTGTCCGGCGCCAAGGTGGTGGCGACGGGGTCGGTGCTGACCAACTACACCTTCGTCGCGCACCACGGCCTGATTCCGGTGCAGGACAAGAAGTTCGCCGTGGTCTTCATGGTCCCGACCAATGCGCCGGGCGTGAAGTTCATCTGCCGCACGTCATACGAGATGGCGGCGACGGCGATGGGCTCGCCGTTCGATTATCCGCTGTCCAGCCGCGTCGACGAGAACGACGCGGTGTTCATCATGGACAAGGTTCTGGTGCCCTGGGAGAACGTCTTCGTCTATGGCGACCTGGAGAAGGCCAACAACTTCTTTCCGCGCACCGGTTTCCTGCCGCGTTTCGTCGTGCACGGCTGCACGCGGCTTGCCGTGAAGCTCGATTTCATCGCCGGTCTTCTGCTCAAGGCCACGGAAGCCGCCGGCACCAAGGATTTCCGCGGCGTGCAGGCCAATGTCGGCGAGGTGATCGCGTGGCGCAATCTGTTCTGGGCGCTGTCGGACGCCATGGTGCGCGATCCCAAGCCCTGGACCGGAGAGTACCTGCTGCCGAACATGGACCCGGGCAACGCCTACGCCATCATCGCCACCATCGCGTACACCAAAATCAAGTACATCATCGAGCAGACCGTCGCGTCCGGTCTCATCTACCTGAATTCGCACGCGCGCGATTTCCAGAATCCGGAGATCCGGCCCTATCTCGACCGCTACCTGCGTGGCTCGAACGGCTACAAGGCCGAGGAGCGCGTCAAGCTCATGAAGCTCCTGTGGGATTGCCTCGGCAGCGAGTTCGGCGGGCGGCATGAGCTTTACGAAAT
>CAKZHN010000334.1 GCA_936924235.1 uncultured Rhodoplanes sp.
AGAAGGTCGGCTTCCCGCGCGTGATGCGCTCGTTCCTGCGCCAGGACCCCGACGTCATCATGGTCGGCGAGATGCGCGACTCCGAGACCGCGCATATCGGCGTGCACGCAGCCCTCACCGGCCACCTGGTGCTGACCACGCTGCACACCAACACCGCCGCGGGCGCGATCCCGCGTATGATCGACATGGGGCTCGAGAGCTTCCTGCTCGCCTCTTCGGTTCGCGCGATCGTCGGCCAGCGCCTGGTGCGCGTGCTCTGCGAGCATTGCCGCCAGCACCACGAGCTCTCCGCCAAGGAGATTGCAGCCGACTACCGCTACGAAACGCTCGGCTTCAAGGCCGGCGAGATCGTCTACCAGCCCAAGGGTTGCGATTACTGCGGCGGCATCGGGTTCCGCGGGCGCAAGGGCGTGTTCGAGGTGCTCGAGGTCGGCCCCGAGGTTCGCCGGGCGATCGGTCCGAAAATCGACGCCGCTGATCTCGAAGCGGTCGCGCGCCGCGAAGGCATGACCACGATGACCGAAGACGGCGTCGCCAAGTGCCGCGCCGGCATGACCACACTCGATGAAGTGTTCCGCGTCACCATGAGCCTGTAGCGATGCCGCATTTTCGCTATCGCGCACTGACGAGGGCCGGCGAAGTCGTGATCGGCGAGGTCGAAGCGCCGTCGCGCGAGGAAGTGCTGCGCCGGATCGAATATCTCGGCCATCTGCCGATCGAGACCGAGGCGGCGACCAAGGGCCTGCTCGGCTCGAGCGGCGGCTTCGGCAAAGCGCCGCCGTCGCGCGATATTACCATCTTCCTCCGGCAGCTCGCCTTGCTGGTGGGTTCCGGACTGACGCTGGAAGCGGCACTGCAGACGCTTGCCGACGATAACGGCAGCAAAACAGTGTCGAAATTTTCCGGCGGGCTGCGCTCATCCATCGCCGCGGGCGACGGTTTTGCCGAAGCGCTGGAGCGTCATCCGACCATCATCGAACCCATTTACGTTGCGATGGTGAGGGCGGGTGAAGCATCCGGGAAGCTCGACGCCGTGCTGCAAGCCATCGTTGCCGATCGGACCCGCAAGGAGCTCCTTGGCGATCGCATCAACTCGGCGATCCGCTATCCGCTGTTCCTGGTCGGCTCCGCGGTGCTGATCCTGTTCTTCTTTCTGCTGTACGTGGTGCCGCAGTTCGAGCCGGTGTTCCGCGATCTCGGCGGCAAGCTCAATGCCGGCGCGGCCTTCGTGCTGACGGCTTCGACCTGGCTCACCGCCAATCTCAACCTGTTCCTCGGCAGCATCCTGATCGTCATTCTCGCGTTGTGGCTGGTGTTCAGCCGGCGCGAGAACCGTGGCCGGTTTGTCTCGGTGCTGTCGAGATTGCCCGGCGTCTCCGGTCCGATGCGCGACCGCCGCACCGCGCGCCTGATCGGCACGCTCGGCCTGCTGGTCGAGAACGGCGTCGCGCTGCCGACCGCGCTGAAGATGCTGCGCGATGTCGTCACAGAGCCGCGCTATGTGGCCGAGGTCGACCGCGTGCACGATCAGGTGCGCAACGGCCGCCGCTTCGCCGAGGCGCTGTCCGAATCCGATCTGTTGCCGCCGCTTGCCGCCCGCATGCTGCGGGTCGGCGACGAGACCGGCGACCTGCCGGCGATCACGCGGCATGCCGCACAGTTCTACGAACACCGGTTGGGCATCGGCCTCGACCGGCTGATGGGGGCTATCGGTCCTGCGACCATCATTCTTGTCAGCGTCGTCATCGGCGCCCTGATCGTGTCGATCATGAGCGCCCTTCTGAGCATCACGGAGCTTGCCCTATGAACAGCCAGCAGCAGAACACTACGAAGAACCGCCGCTTCTGGTCAGCAGCCAGCGACGGCTACACCCTAGTCGAAATGCTTGTCGTGCTTACGATCATCAGCCTGATCCTGGGACTGGTCGGGCCGCGCGTGCTCGCCTATCTCGGCGACTCCCGCGTCAAGACCGCCAAGCTCCAGATCGAGAGCTTCGGCTCGGCGCTCGACCTGTTCTACATCGACACCGGCCGCTATCCGACCTCGTCGGAGGGCCTCGAGGCTCTGGCGACGCGGCCGACCGGCGTCGAGGTCTGGAACGGGCCTTACGTCAAAGGCGGACGCGTGCCGAACGATCCGTGGGGCCACGGATATCAATATCGCGTGTCCGGCGAGCAGACGCCGCCCTACGAGATCACGTCGCTCGGTTCCGACGGCCGCGAGGGCGGCAACGGCAACGCCGCCGACATCTCGAATGTCGTCCGCTAAGAGGCAGGCAGGCTTTACGCTTCTCGAGGTCATGGCGGTGATGATGATCATCGCCCTGGTCTCGGCGCTTGCGGTGACCACCACGCGTGGCACCGGACGCGCGCAGCTCTACGCGGTGTCGCTGCAGACCGCGGCGCTGATGCGCCGCGAGCGGCTCGGCGCCATCCTGACCGCGAGCAGCCGGCAGGTCTCGCTCGACGGCCGCGATCGTGTGCTGTGGGGCGACGGCGGCGGCCAGGTCCGCATTCCGGCCGATGTCGTCGTCGACATCCTCGGCAGCGACACGGCCCGCGCCGGACGGCTCGCGGTGGTCCGCTTTCAGCCGGACGGCGCGTCGACAGGCGTGGTGATGCGGCTGTCCCGCGAACAGGCCACTTATGAAGTCAGCGTCAACTGGTACACCGGCAGTGTCTCGGTTCGTCAACTATAGCCCGCGCGATGCGCGGTCCGGCTTCACGCTGATCGAAGCGCTGGTCGCGCTCGCGCTGTTGCTCGCCTTTGCGTCGGTCGTCGTGCCGCTGATGTTCCAGTCGCGGCGCATCCTCGACAATCCGCGCGGCCGCATCGCCGCGCAGGTGCTGCTGCGCTCGCTGCTCGACGAGCCGGCCGACCGCGCCCGCATGCTGACCTTCCGCGACGGCGTCACCGACGGCCTGCGCTGGAGCGTCGAGGCGCGGCCGCTCGATCTCGGCGTCGTGACGCTGATCGACCAGGCACCCAAAACGCCCGCGACGCGGCCGGACGCCAACAATCCCGGCGGGGAGCGCGATAAACCGCGCGCGCTATGGGTGCCGTTCCGGATTGCCGCGAGCGTGTCGTGGGGACCCGGTCAGATGGTGAAGGCGGAAACCGTGCGGCTTCTGAAACGGCAGCAGCAGCAATGACCCGGCGCGATCCAACCAGACAGCGGCGCCTTCAGGAACGTTGCGGCGGCTTCACGCTGGTCGAAACGCTGGCGGCGCTGGCGATCACGGCCGCGATCTTCGTCGCCGCGGCCGGGCTGATCCGCGACCTCGCGACGGGCTTCGATCGCGGCACCCGCACCATCACCGCGGCGGACCGTCTGGTGCTCGCGGTCGAGCGGCTTGCCGGCGACTTCGCCGCGGCGCGCTTTGCCCCGCGGACCATCGAACCCAACAGCGCGGTGGCGTTCATCGGCCCGGGTGACAGCGGCGGCGGCCGTCTTACTTTCGTCAGCGGCGCCGGCATCGCCGCGGGCCCGCGCGGCGAGGAGATCGTGAGCCTGACGATCGAGTCCGCCGGCGACGTCACGCGGCTCGTTCGCCGCCGCGCGCCGTGGCGGGGCCCCAGCGGAAACTTCGGCGACACCGCGCTGCAGGACCCGGTCATCCTGATCGAGGGCAACTACGACATGTCCTTTGCGTTCGGCAAAACCAATCCCGAAGGCCGGCTGACCTGGACGCCGAGTTGGTCCGACGACAAGAGCCTGCCGCAGTTCATCCGTCTCGTGCTCCGCGACCGCACGAGCGGCATCGACATTCTGCCGCGCGCCGAATTCAGGCTGCGCTCGGACATGAAGATCAACTGCGGATTCGGCGGTCCGAACTGCGAGAACGGCGGCCCCAAACAAGCACAGCCGGGAGGCCCCACGCCGCAGAACAAGCCGGATAACAAGCCGCAGGCCCGCAACAACGATGAGGACGCCGACTGATGCGGACCGATCCTCGCCGCGGTGTCATCTTGGTGGCGGTGCTGTGGACCGTCGCGCTGCTGTCGGCGCTGGCGATGGCGACCTCGGTGACGTTCCGGGAGTTCGCCGGCATCGTCACCGTCGACCGCGACCGCCTGCGCGCCGACGCCCTGCTCACGGCGGGCCTCGAGACGGCGGCGGGCATCATGACCCGATGGCCGGAAGACCGGCCGCTCTACGAAAGCGAGATGGCGTTCCGGCTGTCCACCGGCCAGGTCCGCGTGCGGGTGACCGACGAGGGCGGCCGCATCGATATCGGCAAGGCGCCGGTCGAGTTGCTGACCTCGCTGCTGCGCCGTGTCAACACCGACAATCCGGACGGCATTGCCCGCAGCATCGTCGAGTGGCGGCTCGCCAATGGCGGCGCGCCGCCGCCGAAGGCGCCCAATCGGCCGGGGCAGACGGCGCAGAATGCCGGCAACGCCGCGACGAACGCCGGCCAGGCGCCCCAGGCTGGCGGCCAGCCTCCGCAAGCGAACGGCCAGCCGGCCCAGCCGGGCGCGCCAAACCAGCCGGGCGGACAGAATCAGGAGGCGCCTGCATCGGGGGCCATGCCCTTCACGGACATCCGCCAATTGCTTAACGTGCCCGGCGTGACCCCCAATATGCTCGCCGCCGTGACGCCCTTCATCACCGTATTCGGCGGCCAGAAGGTCAACGCGCTGACCGTCTCGCCCCAGGTGCTCGCCATGCTGCCGGGCCTGGACCAGGACCGGATCACCGCGTTCGTCAACGCACGCGTCAACGTTACCAAGGACGCTTCGCTGCTGACCGCAATGCTGGGTCCCGCACAGAACTATGTGATCGTGGGCGGCAGGAAGATCGCGTCGGTCGTGATCCAGGCCCGGGCGGCGGACGGCTATTCAGCCGCGGTGCAGGCTGTCATCATTCTGTCACCGCAAGACAGTCAACCATATCGCGTGCTGGCGTGGAATCCCTGGCCGGCGGCGCTGGCCAAGTGGTAGCGGGCGGGAAGTGGTAGTGGGCGAATGCGCGTGAGATCGGGTCATGACGAGGAGTAACGCTGGCCCATGAATGTCGTAGCCGTGCTGACACGATGGCTGGATGTGCTTGCCGCGCTCTTCGTCGAGTGGTGGTCGAGGTGGCGCGCCCGGCAATCCATCGTGGTGATGCGCGACGGCGGCCGCCTCACGCTGCGGCAGCGCTACCGCGACGGCAAGCTCGGCGCCATCACGCCGCTCGGCACGAGCCTGCCCGGCGAGCTGGCCAAGACGGTGAAGCAGGCCTTTGTCGTGTTCGAGATGCCAGAGCGCGACGTCGTCATTCGCACCATCAAGGTGCCGGCGCAGGCGCGCGACTTCCTGTCCGGCATCGTGCGCAATCAGATCGATCGCCTTTCGCCGTGGCCGCCACAGGACGCGATCTACGGCTTCGAATTCCATCCGGTTGCAAGCGACGCCTCCTCGCTCGAGGTGCAGATCTCCATCGCCTCGCGCGGCACGGTCGAGAGCACGCGCGACGAGCTTCGCGCCATCGGCCTGCCGCTCGACCAGATCACCGTGCACAAGGCCAATGCGCCGGAGCGGCCGCCGATCCCGCTGTGGTCGCGCGATGCGAGCGCCGCCGGCCAGCAGCTGCACACCGCGCGCGTGGCGGTCGGCGGCGCGCTGGCCGCGACCGTGGTGCTGAGCGCCGTGATCAGCGCCTGGGCGCTGTGGAGCGTGACGTCGATCTCCGTTGATCTCGACGACACCACGACCCGCTCCCGCACCTTGCAGCGGCTGCTGCAGGTCGGACGCTCGCCGGCCGCGCTCGCGGCGCTGCCGCTGCCGGAGCGCGCCTGGGCCTTCAAGGAGACCTCGTATTCGACGGTGTTCGCGCTCGAGGGGCTGTCGCGCGCGCTGCCCGACACCGCCTATCTCACCGACTTCCGCATCGAGAAGGGCGTGCTGCGCATCACCGGCCTCACCAACGACGCGCCCGCGCTGATCGCGCCGTTGGAGCAATCGGGCCATTTCACCAACGTGCGGTTCTCGGCCGCCACCACACGCTCGGCCGAGTCCGGGCTGTTCACCTTCAACATCGAAGCCAACCAGGAGCGGCGGCTCAATTTCGCCGGCAAGTGACATGCCGCTCAAATTCGACCTGAAAAAGCTCGAGCTCGGAAAGCTCAATCCCGGCCTCAACCGCGAGCAGCTCATCGCGCTCGGCGTGACGGCGCTGATTGTCGTGTTCTGCGTCACCGTCGTGACGTGGTCGCTGGGCGTGCGCTCGGAGGCACGTGCCGAGCTTGTCGAGAAGCTCGACGCGCTGGCACTGCTCGAAGCCAGAGTCGGCGGTGGCGCCAAGGCCCGCGGGCCGGTGCGCAATCCGGCGGCGCCCGCCAGCGCGTTTCTGACCACGCAGACGCAAGGCCTCGCCGGCGCCGAGCTGCAGGCTTATCTCGCCCAGCTCGCTTCGGCCCAGAACGCCGAGGTGGTGTCCTCCGGACTGCAGCCGACCGGGCGCGACGACACGCCCGAGACCATCCGGCTTCAGGCGACGCTCACCACCACGATCGGCTCGCTGCAGACGCTGCTCTATCAGCTCGAGACCGGCACGCCTTATGTCTTCGTCGACTCGGTTGCGGTGCAGCTGCCGAATGTCGGGCTTGGCAGCACGCGGCAGGATCCGGTGCTGCGCGTCACGCTCGGCATCCGGGCGCTGTGGCGAAAGGGCGCGGCATGAGCCCGCTCCGCACCGCTTCCGTCGCTGCCCTGCTCGGGGCGCTGTGGCCGCTCGCTTTCGCCGGTAACGCCGCTGCGCAACAGGCGCAGGCCGCAGCCGCAGCGGCGGCCAATCCGCTCGCGGCGCAATCGCTCGAAGGCCTCTCGGCCACGCGCGAACGCCCGCTGTTCTCCGCGCAGCGTCGGCCGCCTGCCGCGCCGCGCGTCGCCGCGGCGCCGCCGCCGCCACCACCGCCCCCGCCGCAGCCGCCGCAAGTGGCGCTCTACGGCATCGTCTCCGAACCCAGCGGCGCGCGCGCCATGGTTCGCGCCAACAGCGACAAGATCGTCGGCGTGCGCATCGGCGACGACATCGGCGGCTGGAAGGTGACCAAGATCGAGCGCCGCCAGATCGAGCTCGCGCTCGGCGAGCGCGCCGTGAGCTTCGCCATGTTCAGCGCGGCGTCGGCAGCCGCCCGCCAAGCCGAAATGGATGCCGCCGCCGAACAGGATGACGATCCGCCGGACCCGCCGCCCAACGGCCAGCAGCAGCGACGCTGACCGGACCGGGTTCGCCGCCCGGGATCGAATGGTCGTATCTCAGGCGGCCGCCTTGCGGCGGCCGTCGCACCAGTCCTGCCACCGCCGCATCATCTCGCGCGACAGGTTGTCGGCAAAGCGCGGTGCGTCGCACAGCGGCGAATTGCCGACGCGGTCGCGCAGCGCGCGCCTGACTTCGGCCAGTTCGTCGCGGCGGTTGGCCCACGACACGGCGAGCGCCACGTAGCCATCGACGTCATCGGCGCAGAACTCCGGCAGACCCGCCGCCGTCATGTGGCTCGACGCGTGCCGTCCGGCGAAGGTTTCACCGCGCCAGGTCACGGACGGCACGCCCATCCACATGCCTTCCAGCGTGGTGACGCCGCCCGAATACGGGAACGGGTCGAGCGCGAGATCGACCTCGCCGTAGCGCACCAGCAGGTCCGCCTGGGTGCTGTCGCCGATCAGGTCGATGCGGTTCACCGGGAATCCGCCGCGGGCCAAGACTCCGAGCAGCTGGTCCTGCGTGCTTTTTTCGTCGAGCCCGCCATACACCATCAGCATCCGCGAGCCCGGCACCTCGCGCAGGATGCGCGCCCATGCGGCGGCGACCGCCTCGTTCACCTTGGCGGGACGGTTGAAGCAACCGAACGTGAAATGGCCGGTGTCGAGGCATGGCAGCGGCGTGACGTCGGGCGGCTCCCGGGGCGGCAGGTAGCTCACGTAGCAATCCGGCATGCGAAGCACCGGCTCTGCGTAGTCCTGTTCCTCCCCGGACGGGATTTCGACCGGGTCGGCGATGATGCCGTCACAGGTGTCCAGGCCGATGGTGCCCACATAGCCGGCCCAGGTGAGCTGAATCGGAGCGGCACGCCTTGCGAACACGCCGAGCCTGTTGCCAGCGGTATGGCCCGCCATGTCGAACAGCACGTCGATGCGGTCCTTTTCGATCTGCGCGGCGAAGGCCGCGTCGTCGAGGTCGGAGACATCGAGCCAGGATTTTGCCGCAGCCTTGAAACGTTCGCTGAAGCGGTCGTCCTCCTGCTTGCGGTCGGTCTTGTAGCAGTAGATCTCGTAACCCATGGCCGACAGGGATTCGAACGCGGGCAGCGAGAGAAACGTCACGGCGTGGCTGTGCATGTCGGCGGAGACGATGCCCAGGCGCAGCCGCCGCTGCGGATCGGCATCGTTCGCGAACGAATACCGCTCGCGGGGCTGGTCCGGACGATGCAGCGCCGCCCAGCGCTTGTGTTCGTGCAGGAGCTCCGTTCTGGTCACGCCCGGCTTGTGCTGAAGCGCAAACAGCAGGCTTCCCGCGACCGCGGCACTGTGAGGCGCCAGCTCGTTTGCCCTGCGGAAGTCGGCCACCGCATCCTCGATGCGGCCCTGTCCCATATGGCCGAAGCCGCGCGCCACATAGTGATCCGACACCAGCGGATCAATCTTCATGGCGCGCTCCACGAAGCCCATTCCCTTTTCGAACATGCGGTGGTTGATCAGGAAATGACCGTAGATGTACTGGGGCAGCGCGACATCCGGCGCCATCTCGGCCGCGACCTGAAACAGCCGGCCGGCCTGCCGCTCACGCGAGGCCTTGCCGAAATCCACGCCGAGCTGGACGACCGCATTGACGTCCTTGGTATCGAGCGCGACCAGCGCGCGCAGGTCCTTCGCCGCGCGGTCGTAGTCGCCGCCCATTGCAAAAGCCAGGCCGCGCGTCCGGTAGGCGTTGGAAAAACCCGGATCGAGCATGATCGAATTGTCCAGCGCGCGAATCGCTTCCAGCCGATAGCCGTCGGTCAGCAGCGCCAGGCCCAGGCTGTAGTGCGCGGTCGGTCCGAACGTCACGGTCCATCACGCCGGCGCCATCGCGGCTCTGGCCGGCGACGGGACCATGATCAACCAGGGCACCATCGACGCGAGCTTCGCGGGCGGTCAATTCAAGATCGCCGTAGGCAATGCCCTTGTCCCGGGCACGTTCACCAACCAGGGCCTGATCCATGTCTCGAACGGCGACACGGTCATCTTCAGCAACTCGACCAACTTCACCAACCTGTCGGGCACCACGCTGACCGGCGGCACTTATGAGGTCGACGCCGGCTCGACGATGCAGCTCGCCGACAACACCCAGATCCAGACGCTCAATGCGAACGTCACTCTGAGTGGAGCCGGCTCGGTGATCCAGAGCCTCAACACCACGACCAGCTCACAGGTGTCGTTCGACAGCACGCTGACCACGATCGGCGCCAACGGTCAGCTGCACCTGGTCAGCGGCCGCAACTTCACCACGTCGAACGCCATCACCGACAACGGCCTGCTCGATCTCGGCGGCACGACCTTCACGGCCCCGTCGCTCGCGATCGGCGCCACCGGCACACTGAACGGCTTCGGCACGGTGGCGGCAAGCGTCACCAACTCCGGGCTGATCGACGCCCACGGCGGCAGCCTGTCGCTGCAGGGCGGCCTCACCAACCTGTCGGGCACGACGCTCACCGGCGGCACCTACCAGGTCGACGCCGGCTCGACGCTGCAGCTCGCCAACAACACCCAGATCCAGACGCTGAACGCCGATCTGTTCCTGAACGGCGCCGGCTCCGTGGTTCAGGGCCTCAACACCACGACCAGCACCCAGGTCACGCTGGAGAGCTCGCTGACCTCGATCGGCACCAGCGGCGACTTCCAAGTCGGCCGTGACTTCACCGCGGCGCATGCCGTCACGGACAGCGGCCTGATCGAACTCTCCAACACCACCTTCAGCGGGCCGTCGCTCTTTATCGACGCCACCGGCAAAGTGTTCGGCTCCGGCGCGATCAACGCCTCGGTCACCAATGCCGGGCTGATCGAGGGGATTGGCGTGCTGACGCTGCAAGGCTCGGTGGCGAACTCCGGCAACATGCTGCTCGACTCCGGGGCGAACCTGGTGCTTGCCGGTGCGGTGAGCGGCGCAGGCTCGATCACCTTCGGGCTTGGTGCGGAAATTCTCAGCGTCGCCAACGCGGCGTTCCAGAGCAACACCATCTCCAACATCATCAAGGGCTTCGGCACCGACGACAAGATCGACCTGACCGGCATCAGCGATGCCACGCATGCCGACTTCGACTATGCGACCAACACGCTGACGGTGTCGGGCGGCAGCGAGGCTCCGGTCAGCTTCCACTTCGATCCGTCGCAGTCGTTTGCCGGCGACTTCTTCCATCTCAGCAGCGACGGCGGCTCGGGCCTGTTCCTCACCGAGGACAGCAACCCGTGCTACTGCCGCGGCACCATGATCCTGACCGACCGCGGCGAGCGGCCGGTCGAGGAGCTCGAGATCGGCGACAGCGTGATCACCGGCGCGGGCCTGCGCCGGCCGATCAAGTGGATCGGCCGCCGCAGCTACTCGGGCCGTTACATCCTCGGCCGCAAGGACCTTCTGCCGATCTGCTTCAAGGCCGACTCGCTCGGCGCCAACCTGCCGCAGCGCGATCTGTGGATCTCCCCGCACCACGCCATGTACCTCGAAGGCGTGCTGATCGAGGCTCGCGCCCTCGTCAACGGCGTGTCGATCGTGCAGGCCGCCAAGGTCGATCAAGTCGAGTACTTCCACATCGAGCTCGAAAGCCACGATCTGGTGCTGGTCGAGGGCGCGCTGTCGGAGACCTTCATCGACGACGACAGCCGCATGATGTTCCACAACGCGCATGAGTACGCGGTGCTCTATCCGAACGAGCTCACGGCCCGTCCGGTCTATTGCGCGCCGCGTCGCGACGACGGCGACGAGGTCGAGACCGCCCGCCGGCGGATCGACGCGCTCGCCGGCCTCCTCACCCGCGACGACGCCCCCGCGGCCACCGCGCTGCGGGGCTTCGTCGATCAGGTCGGGCCGGACATGGTGGCCGGCTGGGTGGTGCTGAAGGACCGTCCGGACCAGGCCGTCTCGGTTGACGTGTTCGCGGACGGCCGCTTCCTCGGCACCGCGACGGCGAACCTCTACCGCGAGGACCTGAAGGACGCGGGCATCGGCAACGGCCGCCACGGTTTCATGCTCCGGCTGTCGCGCACGGTGATCGATCCGGCGAGCGTGGCCGTTCGCTGCACGATCGCCGACGCGACGCTGCCGCTGTCGCAGGCCGGCATGGCCTCGCTCACCGTGGGCATGATCCAGGTCGCCGCGTAACGGTCTGAGCCAAAGAAGCCAAGCAAGACCGCCGGACGGCCGCGTCAGCGCACCGTCCGGCGGATCGCCGGGAACCGATGCTGAAGGGACACCTCGACCACGCCTCCCGCCACAAGATCGCGGGATGGGCCATCGACGAAGGCAATCCGTCCCTGCCCGTGCGTCTCGTGGTGACCGGCAACGGCGCCCTCATCGGACGGGTCCTCGCCAACCAGTACCGCGCCGACCTCAAGGCCGCCGGCATCGGCGACGGACACTGCGCCTTCGAATTCCTGTTTCCCTCGGAGCTGCCGGCCTTCGAGACGGTCGATATCGGCGTGGTGCATGAGCGCGACGGCGCGCATCTGCCGATGTCGCCGGTCACCCTGCCGCCGCTGCAGGAGTTCGGCGAGACCTCGCGCGAGGCGCTGAAGCGCTTTCTCGCCGCCGAAAGCTCGGACGACGTGACGGTGGCCAAGATCGATTTCCTGGCCGAGCAGCTCGACGCGCTGCTGCAGCGCCACGCCGATTTCAGCGCCGACCGCCACGCCCGCGAGCGCTACCGGCATCTGCAGCGTCGCTTCGGCACTCCCGGCCGCGACACCGAGGCGCCAAAGGCGATCCTTGCGCCGCCCACGCCCCGGGCGCTGATCATCGACGACCACCTGCCCCGCCTCGACCGCGACGCCGGATCGAACGCCATCGTCAGCCATGCCCGCTCGCTGCAGCGGCTCGGCTTCGAGGTGACGTTCGTTGCGGCGCAGGATTTCCGCAGCCCTTACCGCACCTCCGGCGTGCTCGACGGCCTCGACGTCGAGATGTGCCTGCCGCCCTACTACGCTTCCGTCGAAGAAGTGCTGCGCCGGCAGGAATTCCAGTTCGACATGATCTATATGCACCGCGTGACCAACGCGGCGAAATACAGCGCGCTGGCGCGCGAATATCACCCGCGCGCCCGGATCGTCTTCAGCGTCGCCGACCTGCATCATCTGCGCATCGCCCGCCAGGCCGAGGCCGAGCAGCGCCACGAGCTGAAGCCGCTGGCGCGCCGCCTGTTGCTGGCCGAGATGAACGCGGCCGCCACCTCCGACGCGGTGATCACGCATTCGACCTACGAGGCGGATCTCATCCGCAAGGCCGTGCCGCACGCCAAGGTCGTCACGGTGCCGTGGATGGTGACGGCCCGGCCGGTGGAGACGCCGTTCGCGCAGCGCCACGGCATGGCCTTTGTCGGCGGCTTCGGCCACGATCCCAACCGGGACGCCGCGCGCTGGCTGATCAACGAGATCCTGCCGCTGATCCGCAGGACCGCGCCGATTGAATGCCTGCTGGTCGGCAGCGAGCTACCCGACGACATTCTCCAGCTCTGCGGCGAGGGCGTCACCGCGCTCGGCCAGGTGCCGGACCTGCACGAGGTGTTCGAGCGCGTACGCATCACCATCGCGCCGCTCGCCTATGGCGCGGGCGTCAAGGGCAAGGTGCTGGAGAGCCTCGCGGCCGGCGTGCCCTGCGTCTGCACCCCGGTGGCGGCGGAGGGCATTGCCCTGCCGCCGGAATTGCGCGGCTCGGTCGCAGACGGCGCCGCGGGCCTCGCGGAGCTTGCGATCCGACTGCACACCGACGCCGCGTTGAACGGGATCATGGCGCAGTCCGGGCT
Source organism: uncultured Rhodoplanes sp. (assembly GCA_936924235.1). Classification (GTDB taxonomy): domain Bacteria; phylum Pseudomonadota; class Alphaproteobacteria; order Rhizobiales; family Xanthobacteraceae; genus Z2-YC6860. Next base: position 12,978 of record CAKZHN010000334.1, read on the forward strand.
CGAGCTGGTGGCGAGGCTCTGCTCGCCCGACAGCGTGGATGCCTCGATGCGGCAGGTGCTGGAACTGAGCCCGCTGCGGAGCTGAGGCGGTCCGACGGACCTCGGTTCAATTTCACCGAGTCGCAAGACTGGGTCCCCGCTGTCACGGGGACCCAGGGCCACGGATTCCGATGCTTCGATTTTCGGCGATGAAGCCCTACCGCAACTTGTCCAGCGTGATCGGCAGGTCGCGCACGCGCTTGCCGGTCGCGTGGTAGACCGCGTTGGCGACTGCCGCCGCGACCCCCACGATGCCGATCTCGCCGAGCCCCTTGATGCCGAGCGGATTGCTGTCGTCGTGCTCCTCGACAAAGATCACCTTGATGTCGCGGATGTCGGCGTGCACCGGCACGTGATATTCGGCGATGTTGGCGTTCACGATGCGTCCGAACTTGTGGTCGATCACGGTCTCCTCGTGCAGCGCCATGCCGATGCCCCACACCACACCGCCGAGGATCTGGCTCGACGCCGTCTTGGTGTTGAGGATGCGGCCGCCCGCGATGGCGGACACCACGCGCGTGACGCGGATCACGCCGATCTCCTCGTCCACATGCACCTCGGCGAAGATCGCCGAGTGGGCGTTGTGCGCCCGTGAATTGTCTTCCTTGGGGTTCGTGGTCTTTTCCTGCTCGACGCGGTCGACGCCGCCCTGCCGCATGGCGTCGGCGATCGATACCGAACGCGACGCGTCGCGCTTGCTGACGAGCTTGCCGTCGGCGAGCGTCACGTCGTCCGGCGAGGCATCCGCGAGCGGCGATTTCGGCAGCTTCTTGGCGAGACGCAGCAGCTCCTCGCGGATCGCGCCGGCCGTGGTCGCGATCCCGTTCGATACGGAGGCCGCGATCCACGAGCCGCCCTCGACCGGCGACTGCGGCAGGCTCGAGTCGCCGAGCTTGATGCTGATGCTGTCGAGCGGCAGCCCCAGCATGTCGGCCGCGACCTGCGCCATGATGGTGTAGGTGCCGGTGCCGATGTCGGACGTGGCGCAGGCCACCTCGGCGTGGCCGTTGGCGCCGAGCGCGATGCGCACGGTGATCGGCACCTGCAGCGCCTCCCAGACGCCGGTCGCCATGCCCCAGCCGACCAGGTCCTTGCCGTCGCGCATGGAGCGCGGCGCAGGGTTGCGCTTGCTCCAGCCGAAGGCGTCGGCGCCCTGGCGATAGCATTCGCGCAGCGCCTTGCTGCTGTAGGGCTTGTTCTGGTGCTGATCGATATCCGAATAGCAGCGCAGCCGCAGTTCGAGCGGATCGAGCTTCAGCGCCACCGCAAGCTCGTCCATCGCGGCCTCGAGCGCATAGACGGCGCACGCTGCGCTCGGCGCACGCATGTCGCACGACGTCGGGAGATCCAGCTTGGCGAGCTTGTGCGCGTATTTGGCGTTGGCGCACTTGTAAAGGAGGCCCGACCAGCCGGTCTCCTGCCGCCAGAAGTCCTCGTATTGCGACGTCACCGTGACCGCATCATGGGTCATGGCGTCGAGCGTGCCGCCGGTGTTGGCGCCGAGCGCGATGTTCTGGATCATCGCGGGCCGGTAGCCGAGCTGATACATCTGCGGCCGCGTCAGCATGACGCGCACCGAGCGCTTGAGCGCGCGGGCCGCGAGCACCGCCAGCACCACCTGGAACTGCGGCCGCAGCCCCGAGCCGAAGCCGCCGCCCATGAACGGCCCCATCACCCGCACGTCCTCGGGCTTCATGCCGAAGATGTGGCAGACGTAGTTGTGGACGTTCTGCACGCCCTGGGTCTTGTCGTAGATCGTGAGCTTGCCGCCGGCCTCGTGGATCACGGTCGAGGCATAGAGCTCCATCGGGTTGTGGTGCTCGATCGGCACATAGTATTCGCCCTCGTGGCGCACCGCGGCCGCTGCCAGCGCCTTGTCGGCATTGCCGCGCGGCGGGGGCGGCGCGAACAGCGCCTCGAACGGATTGGCCGGCGTCCTGACCGGGTGGGCGGCGTTGCGCTGCTTATAGAGGTCCGTGACGTGGGCCTCCTCCTGGTACTCCACCTTGACCAGCGAGGCCGCGTAGCGCGCGGCCTCCGACGTCTCGGCGACCACCAGCGCGATCGGCTGGCCGTTGAACATCACCTTGTCGTCGTAGAGCGGCCGGAACGGCGAGCCGTCCGGCGCGACGTCATCCTTGTAGGCCTCGTCCTTGTCCGCCATCGGCGGGCGGTTGTCGTGCGCCAGCACCTCGACCACGCCCTTGATGCGCATGGCGGCGCTGCGGTCGATGCGCTTGATGCGGCCTTTGGTGATGGTCGCGTTGACGACCCAGGCGTAGAGCAGCCCCGGTGCACTGTAATCGGCGGCGTATTTCGCAGCGCCCGTGACCTTGGCGATCCCGTCGATGCGGGAGGTGGCAGTACCGATATATTGCGTCATGGGATTTCTCGGGGAATTGCTCATGCGATCTTCTTGGACGACTGCACCTGCGGCGTGCCGCGTGCAGCCTGCGTGAGCGCGCGCACGATGGTCCGGCGCGCGAGATCGATCTTGAAGTTGTTGTGGCCGTAGCCCTTGGCGTCGCGCAGGAACACGTCCGCGGCGCGGGCGAAGGTCGTGGCGTTGGCGGGCTGGCCGCGCAGCGCGGCTTCGGCCTCCTTGTCGCGCCACGGCTTGTGGGCGACGCCACCGAGCGCGAAGCGGCCTTCCTTGATGGTGTCGCCGTCCATCTCGAAGCCTGCCGCAACCGAGATCAGCGCGAACGCGTAAGACAGCCGGTCGCGGATCTTCAGGTAGGTGTGGTTCTTCGCAAAGCCCTCGGCCGGCAGCTCCACCGCGGTGATGATCTCGCCGGCCTCGAGATTGGTGTCGCGCTGCGGCGTATCGCGGGGCAGCCGGTGGAAGTCCGCAATCGCGATGCTGCGGCTCCCTGACGGGCCGGTGACGTGAATCGTCCCTTCCAGGATCATCAGCGCCACGCACATATCCGACGGATGCGTCGCGATGCAGGATTCGCTCGCGCCGAGAATGGCGTGGATGCGGTTGTGACCTTCGCGCGCCGCGCAGCCGCTGCCCGGCTCGCGTTTGTTGCACGGCATCGTGGTGTCGTAGAAATAGGCGCAGCGCGTGCGCTGCAGGAGATTGCCGCCGGTCGACGCCATGTTGCGGAGCTGCTGCGAGGCGCCGGCCATGATGGCGCTGCCGAGCACCGGATAGCGCGCTTCGATCTGCGGGTGATAGGCCAAGTCGGTGTTGCGGACCAGCGCCCCGATGCGAAGACCGCCGCCCGGCGTGTCCTCGACCTGCTTCAGCGGCAGCCGGGTGATGTCGATCACCGTCGCGGGCTTCTCCACGTCCATCTTCATCAGATCGATCAGGTTGGTGCCGCCGGCGATGAACTTCGCGCCCGGATTGCCGGCCATCTGCCGCACGGCGTCCGCGACGTCGTGGGCCTGCGCATACTGGAATTCGATCATGACCGCGCCCCCATCGCCTGCTGGATCGCCGCGACGATGTTGGTGTAGGCGCCGCACCGGCAGATGTTGCCGCTCATCAGCTCGCGGATCTCCTCCGCGGTCTTCGCCCTGCCCTCGGCAATGAGCCCCGCCGCCGAACAGATTTGCCCCGGCGTGCAGTAGCCGCACTGGAACGCATCGTGGTCGATGAAGGCCTGCTGCAGCGGATGCAGCGTGCCGTTTTTCGCCAGCCCCTCGATCGTGGTGATGTGCGCGCCGTCATGCATCACCGCAAAAGTGAGACACGAATTGACGCGCCGGCCTTCGATCAGCACCGTGCAGGCGCCGCACTGGCCCTGGTCGCATCCCTTTTTCGTGCCCGTGAGATCGAGCCGCTCGCGCAGCAGATCGAGGATGGTGGTGCGCGGATCGACGGTAACGTTGTGGGGGGTGCCGTTGATGGTCAGGTTGATGGAATGTTGTGCAGGATTGCTCATTCAATGCTCCAATGGAGGCGGACGCGCTGCGGCGGCAGGCGTGGAGTAATTGGATACCGATGTTGAATTGCTCTTGGGGCCGCCCATCTTGGCGCGGGCGTGTGGAGTCGCGACCGTTCCTTAAACTAAGTCCGAACAGGCGATCCGGTATCCATTCTGCAAAAAATTATCCGGCCACCGCAAAACAAAACGCCGCAGCCGAAGAGCGCGCATGGGACCCATGCCGCGGCTTGACCAAGGGCGCAGATCTAACGGCAGGGCCGGCCGGCCTCATGTCCCAGGCGCGCTCTTAAATCCCGACGCGGTTTTGCCGGCCTGAATCGCCCGCCAGACGCGCTCGGGCGTGACCGGCATTTCGAGATGCTCGACGCCGAACTCCGCCAGCGCGTCCACGATGGCGTTGACCACCACGCCCAACGCCGGCGTCGTGCCGCCCTCGCCGCCGGCGCGCACGCCGAGCGCATTGCCGGGCGCCAGCGTCTCGCTGAGCTCGGTCGTGAATGACGGCAGCCGGTCGGCGCGCGGCAGCGCGTAGTCGAGGAGCGAGCCGGTCAGCAGCTGGCCTGAGGCCGAATCGTAATGCGCATGCTCCCACAGCGCCTGGCCCACACCCTGCGCAATGGCGCCGTGGGTCTGTCCGTGCAGGATCAACGGGTTGATCGCCCGGCCGACGTCGTCGATCGCGGTGTAGCGCACGATCTCGACCAGGCCGGTGTCCGGCTCGACCTCGACCTCGCAGACGTGGCTGCCGAACGGAAAGGCCGGAATCCGGACCGTCTCGTCGCAATCCGCCGAAAGCGCACCGCGCAGATTCTCCGGCAAGTCGCTGCGGCGGCCCGCAGCCGCTGCCACCTCGAAGAGGCCGATGGAACGATCCGTGCCCTTCACGGTGAAGCGGCCGTCGGCGAAGGTCACGTCAGCGGCGTCGGTTTCCAGCACGTGCGCGGCGATCTGCGCCGCTTTCGCGATGACCCGCTCCGAGGCCTTGCCCATGACAATGCCGGCCATGCGCATCGAGCGTCCGGAGTGGGAGCCGCCGCCAATCGGCACGATGTCGGTGTCGCCCTGGATCAGCCGCACCTGCTCCACCGCCGCGCCGAGCCATTCGGCGACGCACTGCGCGAAGCTCGTTTCGTGGCCCTGCCCGCTCGACAGCGTCCCCACCGTGACGTCGATCCGGCCTTCGGGCAGCACGTCGACCTTGGCGTATTCGCGCGGGTCGCCGCTCGTCGCCTCGATGTAATTGGCGATGCCCAGCCCGCGAAGCCTGCCCTTCTTCTTGGATTCGCGGCGGCGCTTCGCGAACCCCTTCCAGTCGGCGAGCGCCAGCGCGCGGTCCATGGCCTTGCGGTAGTCGCCGCTGTCGTAGGTCATGCCCAACGGATTGGCATAGGGCTGCGCCGAGGACGGGATGAGATTGCGGCGCCGCAAAGTGAGCCGGTCCACGTCGAGCTGCCGCGCCGCGATATCGATCAGCCGCTCGATCGCGAACATGGCCTCCGGCCTGCCGGCGCTGCGGTACGGATTGGTCGGCGGCGTGTTGCTCAGGATCGCGCGGGCGCGCACATGCGCCACAGGAATTCGATAGACCGACGTCAGCAGCTCCGTGCATTTCACCAGCGGCACGTATTTCACGCTGTGCGCGCCGGCGTTGCTGACGATCGAGCCGCGCAGCGCGAGAAAGCGGCCATCGCCGTCCATGGCGAGCTCGATGTCGATCACCTGGTCGCGGCCCTGGTAGTCGCTGGCGAAGGCTTCCGTGCGCTCGCAGACCCACTTCACCGGACGGCCGACGCGTTTGGCCGCCCAGACCACCAGAGCGAACTCCGGATAGAAGGCGTTGCGGGTGCCGAAGTTGCCGCCGACATCGCCGCACTCCACGCGCACGTCGGACAGCGGCACGTCCAGCACGCCGGCCAGCTCGTGCTTCTGCCGGACCACGCCGCCGCTGCCGGCGTGCAGCGTGTAATGCTTGCGGTCCGGGTCATAGACGCCGATCGCGGTGCGGGCGTCGAGCGGCACGCCGGTGACGCGCTGCACCCAGGTCTCCAGCTTCGCGACATGCGTGGCGCGTTTGAAAGCGGCAGCGACGGCTTCGGCGCTGCCCACATCGGCGTCGACGCAGGTGTTGGCGACATCCTCGTAGAGCTGCGGCGCGCCCGGCAGCGCTGCGGCGGGCGTGGCGGTGACCGAGGGAAGCAGCTCATAGTCGATCGCGACGAGTTCGGCTGCGTCCTTCGCGGCGCTGAGGCTCTCGGCGATCACCATCACGACCTGCTCGCCGACATGGCGGACGCGATCATGGGGCAGGATGTCCTGCGGCGCGTAGCCAAAGCCCGACCCGTCGCTGTTTCGCAAGAGAATGTCGGCCGACGCCTTGGTCGGGATCGGCGAATGCGGCACGGGCTTCAGCCCGTCGGCCACGACATCGGCCCCGGTCAGCACCGCGAGCACGCCCGGCACGCGGCGCGCAGCCGTGGCGTCGATCGACCGGATGCGCGCATGCGCGTGCGGCGAGCGAACGAACACGGCGCGGACTTCGCCCGCGATGCTCACGTCGTCGCTGTAGCGGCCGCCGCCGGTGAGGAGCCGCAGGTCCTCCTTGCGCGTGAAGGGCTTTCCGATCGTGGCTGGCATGAGTGTCCCGCGGCCTTCAGTCCGTGAGCTCGGTGAGGCCCGGCATGAACAGCCGGTCCACGTCGAACCCCGCAGAAACCGTCCCGGCCCGCTGCTCCATCTCGACCAGATTGCGCGCCTTCGCGCGCGAGACCTTGCTGCCCGGCTCGAAATATTCAATCCGGCGGAGATAATCGTAGCTGCTTTCCGCATCCCCCCTGTCCGAGCGGGCGGCCTTGACCAGCAGCTCAATCGCTTCGCTGCGGTTCGCGGGGTCCGCGAGCCAGGCGACGCTCTTGTCGGTCGCCGTCAGGACACGCTTGACGGCCGGCATGTTGGCGGCCGCCCAGCGCCGGTAGACCGCCATGCCGGTGAACGGAAGGTCCTTCACATAATCGGCGGCGAGGCCCAGCGTGACGAAGCCCGCGGCCGTGGCCTGGAAGTTGAGCGGCGGCAGCACGACCGCGGCGTCGACGACGCCCGCTTTCAGCGCCGCGAAGCGCGCAGCCGCGACGCCGGCCGGAATGGTCGTGTAGTCGCCCTTCTTCAGGCCGTTCGCGATCATCATTCGCTCGAAATAGACCGTGGTGATGTCGTTGTCGGCGCCGACCGAGATGGTCTTGCCCTTGAGGTCGGCGATCGACTTGAGGCCGGGCTTGCCGATCAGCACATAGGGCGCGGCGTTGCCGACCACGCGGATCAGCGCCAGCGACGCGCCCTTGTCGATGGCCCGGATCGGATCGGTGATGCCGACGCTCAGCGCCACGTCCAGCGAGCCTGCGGTGAGCTGCTGCGTGACAGCCGCTCCGCTCTGCGCGAAGTTCAGTTCGAGATCGAGGCCTTCGGCGGCGAAGAAGCCCTTGTGCACGGCGACATAAATCGCCCACAGCGGCGCCTGGCCGCCGAGCGAGCCCGCAATGACCTTGTCGGCCGCCTGCGCGGCCGGGCCAAACGCCGAGCCGGCAAGCAAGAGGGCACAGCAACACGCTGCGCGAAGCGCATGCATCGGCGTTTCCCCGAGCGCTTGCTTTATGTGAGCTGGCGGCCCGCGCTCACCGTCGCCGCCAGTCGCTTACAGGCCTGAATTCGGATCGTGATAAAGATCGCCGACGATGGCGGTCACGCCGGGCTTCGACGATGCGAGGTGATAGCGGCCGTCGCGATCGCGGCCGAGCCGCCCGCTCTGCCGCAGTTCGTCGAGCTTGCAGGCGACCTCGCGGCCGTCATCGCTGCCGAGCGACTCGACCAGGTCCGCGTAGAACATCGGCGATGCGCCCAGCGCCTGCTCGACGGTCTGAAATCGCGCCGGGCCGCTGAACACCTTGGCTGCGCTTCGCGTCAACGGAATCTCGCCGTTCCGGCCGAACGGCTTGGTGCAGTCGAATCCCGACTTGGCTCCGGTACGCCGCCCCTGCAGCGAAGGGTCCATCGACATACCCGGGATGCCCTCGAGGATCATCAGATCCTTGTCGGCCTGGAACCGGGTGCCGAGCGCCCATTCGACCTGCAAGTCGTTGCGGATGTCGATGTCCTCATCGAACACGAAGACATGCTTCAATCGCGCTATCCCTCCGAACAGCGCCGCGATCGCAAGCCGCGCTTCGCCGAAGCTCTTCTGCCGGATCGAGACGCGGAGCGTGTTCGAGCCGCCGGACGTATGCCGCGAGTACGCCGCGACCGGATCGCGGCCGGCGACGCGCAGCACCCGCATCGCCTCGGCCTCGACCCGGATGGCGCTGATGTTCTGGCTGTCGGTCTGGTCGAGCACGAAGGCCGAGCCGTGCTGCAGCGTGTGATGCAGCATGTCTCGGCGCATGGTGATGGCGGTGCAGTGGAACACCGGGTCCATGTGGATCGAACCGTAATAGCCCATGTACTCGCCGAACGGTCCTTCCGGCTCCACGTAGCCGCGCTCGTCGAGATAGCCTTCGAGCGTCATCTCGGCGTCGGCCGGCACCAGGATGTCGTTGGTCAGGCTCTTGACCACCGGAACGGCCTCACCGCGCATGGTCGCGATCAAAGCCAGCTCATCGCCGGGATGCCGCATGGTCGCGGCAAAGAAATCGATCGGATGCGTGCCGAGCGTGAACGTGATCGGCAGGCGCTCGCCGCGCGCCACGGCCGCCGTGTAGATGCGCTTGAGATCAGACGGCGCCGTGACGTTGGTGCCGGTCTCGTAGCGGTTGCGGAGGCTCAGGCGCCGGCAGCCGACGTTGCGCCGGCCCGTCGCCGGATCGATCACATAGTCGGTGGCGGAGCTGATGTAGCAGCTGCCGTCATAGGCGTGGTGCGGATAGAACGGCAGCTTGGTGAGATCGACGTCCTTGCCGCTGATCTGCACCGCATGCACCGGCGCGTCCGCCGACGGGATCTCCACGAACGGCTTCGGATTGGCGAGCCGCTTGAAGTACTCGTCGTAGATTTTCTCCTCGGTGGTGTCGAACGCCGCGATCAGGCGCTTCCGGCTGGCGCCGGTCTTGGCGACGATCTCGAGCTTCTCCGGCCCCGCATTCCGAAACAGCACCGCCTTCTCGGTGCGCTCGATCATCGTGCCGAGGCTGGTCAGCGGCACGGGCTCGTCGTGGACCTCGACCTCGCCCATGTCGATCAGCCGATCGACGAAGCGGCGCAGGCGAAACTTCTCCAGATCCAGCTTGGACGCGGCAGGCATCGTCATCGTGTTCATCGCATTTCCCGGGCGCGCAATGAATTCACTCGATCAGGCCGTGCGGCGATCTGAGCGCATTCCGTTCCGGCGGGCAAGATGGCCGGCCGGCCCACCTCTCAGGTTCTTTTCAGTGGAACGCGCGCTACGGCAGGACCGGCCGGCCTTCCGGCCCGATGCGGCCCTTGAAGGCGACGTAGCCGCCGTCGATCAAAAGATCGGTCGCGGTGACGAACGAGGCGTCGTCCGAGGCGAGATAGGCCGCGCCGGCCGCGATCTCCTCGGGCTCGCCCGGGCGGTTGGTCAGATGCGTCGGACCCATGCGGGCCTTGGCCTTGTCCTTGCCGCCCGAGCGCGCGCTGGAGCGCTCGGTCAGGATGAAGCCCGGCGAGATCGTGTTGGCGCGGATGTTGTCCGCCGCATGGTCCATCGCGAGGATGCGCGTGAAGTGAATCAGCGCCGCCTTGGTGGTGCAATAGGGCGAGCGCAGCGCGACGCCGAGATGCCCGAGCTGCGACGCGATGTTGATGATGCTGCCGCCGCCCGCGCGGCGCAGCTCCGGCACGCCGAACTTGCACATCAGGAACGCGCCGGTGAGGTTGACGCCGATCGCCTCGTTCCATTGCAGCAGCGTCAGGGTCTCCACCGTGCCGTCGGGCGTCACAGTCGCCGCCACATTGACCAGCGTGGTGATCCGGCCGAACGCCGCGATGGCGCGCTTCACGGCTTCCGCCGCGCTCGCCTCGTTCGACACATCGACGCCGAAGCCGCTGGCCTTGCCGCCCGCCTCGACCACGGAACGTGCCGTGGCCAGGGCCTTGGCCGGCTCGAGATCGGCGATCGCCACCGCGGCGCCCTCCGATGCAAAGCGGCGCGCGATCGCGCTGCCGATCTCGCCGCCGCCGCCGGTGATCAGTGCGACGCGCCCTTCCAGCCGCTTGGACATTACCGTGGTCATTTCGCCGCCGCCTGCACGAAGCTGCCGTCGAAGATCGCCGGCTTCGCCGGATAGGGCTTCTTGACGATGCCGATATCGGCCAATCCTTCGACCATCTTCTCATAGGCCGCATCCGGCACATCACCGTCAGCGCCGAACAGCTTGAGCTTGGTGACGAGGAAATCGTAGGCCTCGGCGGAATCCTGCGGGTCCTGCTTGGCGTGCTTGACCAGGATGTCGATCGCTTTGGCCTTGTTCGCCGGATCGTACAGCCACTTCACGGCGCGCCGGTAGCTCCGCGCAAAGGCCACCATGGCGTCGCGGTTCTTCGCCGCCCAGGCCGAGTTCGCGCCCCACACCGTGAACGGAATGCTGGGTGCAAAGGTCGCTGTGTCGCCGAGATGGGTGAGCCCCTTGGACTGCGCCTTGAAGTAGGTCGGCGGATTGAGGATCGTGGCGTCGATCGCGCCTCCGGCCAGCGCGGCAAAGCGATCGCCCGCGGCCTTGGCGTAGACAAAGTCGACATCCGTCGGTTTCAGTCCGGCCGACGCCAGGAACGGCTTGATGTAGATCAGCGTGATGTCGTTCGGCCCGCCGATGCTGATCACCTTGCCCTTGAGATCGGCGATCTGCTTGATCGTGGGCTTGGCAAAGATGCCGTAGGGCGACGCGGTGATGTCGCTCAGGACGATCCGTTCGTCCGCGCCCTGCAGCGCCGCCCGGGCAATGTCGGGATAACCGGTATGCGCGATGTTGAGCGAACCGCCGGCCAGCTGCTGGGCGGAGCCGCTGCCGACCGTGATGTACTCGATCTCGATCCCGGCTTCCTTGTGCCAGCCGAGCTCGTCGGCGATGTATTGCGGCCATTGCGGCGGTCCGTGCGCCACGAGGCCCGCGGTGATTTTGGTTTGCGCCTGCGCCGCGCCCGCCATCGCCACGAACAGCGCCACCAGGCCAAAACGAAGGCAGCGCGATGGCCACGGATGCCGCAGATCAGACATCGAAAATCTCCAGGCATGACCGGCTGTTCAGCGCCGGATTCTTGCGTAGGCTAGCAAGGCAATCAGGCAAGAACTATACCGATCCGGAGCGGCATCGAGACGCGCCATGCATTTTGGAATCTGGACTCCGCTGCCGCACACCATCCGGCCCGAGCCGCGGATGGACCGCGCGCTGGCCGAGATCAAGGCCGTGCCCAACCTGGCCGGCAAGCGCGACGGAACCTTCGAGCACGCCTGCGACGTGGTGCGCCGCGCCGACGAGCTCGGCTTCCACACCACGCTGATCGCCGAGCGCTACCTCGGCCCGGACCTGTCGGCCTGGGTGCTGGCCTCCGCGCTCGCCATGGTGACGAAGCGCATCGAGCTGATGATCGCGGTGCATCCCGGCATGGTGTCGCCGCAGGTCGTGGCCAAGATGGCGTCGAGCCTCGATCGCATCAGCGGCGGCCGCGCCGCGCTCAACATCGTCAACGGCTGGTGGATGGAGGAGTTCGACCTGTTCTCGAACGGCACCTGGATCGGCGACGCCGAGCGCTATCCGCGCATGGGCGAATACATCCGGGTGATCAAGGGGCTCTGGACCGATCCCGATTTCAATTTCGACGGCGCGTTCTACCGCGCCCATGTCCAGGCCGCGATGCGCGGCGCTGACGGCAAGGTGGTGATGCCCGAGCCCGGCGACGTGGTCGCAAAGCCCAGCCAGCTCCCCCACCCGCCGATCTATGCGGCGAGCCGCGCGCCCGACGGCAAGGCGCTGATTGCGCAATATGGTGATGTGTGGTTCGCCGAATACAAGCCGGGCTTCCGCAATTTCGAGGACAACATCGCGCGTATGGCCGCCGACGTCGCTGCGATGCGCGAGCTCGCCGCCTCGCACGGACGCGCGCTGCGCTTCGCCATCAATCCGCAGATCATCCTGGCCGACACCCAGGCCGACGCCGAGCGGCAGGCCGAGGACGCCGAGAGCAACGCCGTGGCGCGCGACCGCATGGTCAACGCGCTCGGCGCGGGCCTGGTCGGCACGCCGGAGTTCGTCGCCGCGCGGCTCCTGCGCTACGAGGCGATCGGCATCGATACGATGATGACGCGGTTCACGCCGATGCTCGACGGCGTGGAGAAATTCGGCCGCGAGGTGATCCCGCTGGTGAATGGGAACGCGCGGGGCTCGGCCGAAGCGGCGAAGCTGAAAGCGGTTTAAGCCGATAAAGCGTTTCTCCCCCCTTCTTGGAAGCACACTCGCGCACCATGCACGCGGTCACCCGCGGGCTTGACCCGCGGGTCCATACGATGGTGCACCGAAGAACACTCTTACGACTGCCGCGGCGGCACCCGCTCATGGATCGCCGGGTCAAGCCCGGCGATGACACCGCCGTTGTGGCTGGCGGTGCAACGCAATTAAAGGCGCCGTCACACACAAGCGCCTTCACATCACTCACGATCCGTAGACAACCCGTCCGCCCACCACGGTCGTGCGCGCACGAACCTCCTTGAGATCGTCGAGCGGCGTTGACATCAAATCTCGGTCGAGCACGGCAAAATCGGCCAGCATGCCGGCGCGCAGCATGCCTTTCCGGTTCTCATCGAACGAGAGCTTGGCTCCCTCTCGCGTCAACAGCGGCAGCGCCTCCGCGACCGTCAAGCGTTGCCCCAGGCCGACAACCTCGCCACTCCGGCTTTGCCGTGTCGTCAGATTCCACAGCGGGACGAATTGACTGACGGGCACGTTGTCGGTGCCGATGGCGTTCGGGATGCCTTCGTTGAGGAAGGTCCGGTGCGGCGTTACATGCTCTGCATCGCCGGCCTGGGCCGCGAGTCTCGGGCCACGCTTCCAGAACGTCTTGCTCGGAATGGTCGTCACATGGACGCCGAGGCGCTTGATCATCGCGGCCTCGGCCGGCTTGACGATCGCCAGGTGCTCGAGAACCCACCGCTTCTGCTTGATATCGAAGCGCTGGTCCGCCTCCGCCCAGATCGCCAGCACCTTGTCCAGGTTATTCGCCGCGATCGAATGCACCCGGAAGCCAAGCTCCGCCGCCGTCATCACGTAGTCGCGATACTCGCTCAAGGTGTTGGCGTATTCGACGAAGCCGGACCAGCCGGTGTCGGGCAGCGCAGCGAGCGAAGCATCCCGAAATGCCTTCTCGCCGGACTGGCCGATGAAGACCCCGGATACACGCAGCCACTGATCGCCGAAGCCCTGCCCGCTCGCATAGGGAAGCAGATCCCGAAGGTCGCGCATCGCCTGTGCACTGTTGGTCCAGGTCGGGCTCACGACCAGCGACATCCGCACGCTGAGCTCGCCCCGCTCCCAGAGGCTGCGATACAGCGCCAGCGTCTGGGGGGACGAACCGTGTCCCTCATAGGCGCTCGTGGTCCCGAACGCGTTGTAAAGCTTCATCGAGAGGCGAATGGAATCGAGCCGCTGCTGCCAGGTGAACTTCGGAACGGCCTTCAGCAGATCGAATTCGACGCTCGGCCGGTCATTGGTCTCGACGATGAGGCCGGTGGGTTCGCCGCTCGCGTCCTTGACGATCTCGACGCCCGAGCAAGCGGGCACCGTCGCAGCGGTGATGCCGTTCAAGCGGAGCGCAAGGCTGTTCAGGGCGGAGTAGCCCGGCGGCTCGCCCCAGTTGTTGAACGATCCGGAGATATAGACCGGATTGTTCGGCGCTGCGCCATCAAGCTCGGACCGTGACGGCATGCGGCGTTCCGCCAGCACCGACGGGCCGCCGAAGAAATAAGGCGGATCGCCGACCGGCATGGTGACGATCCATTCGCCGGGCTTGGCGCGCGAAGCCACGTCCCGGATCGCATTCAGGATGTCGGCGACCGAGCGCAGCCCCTCCAGGGAAAGTCGCTGCCCCTTGAGGCCTTCCCGTTCCAGGTGCGCATGGGCATCGACAATACCCGGCAGCACGGTGCGCCCGGCCGCATCGATCGATCGGGTGCGCGGCCCGCGCAACGACGCAATGTCGTCCGCCGCGCCGACGGCAAGGATGCGTTCGCCTTTCACCGCGAGCGCTTGCACCACGGGCCGCGACGCATCTTGCGTCAGGATGTTGCCATTCGAGACGATGAGGTCCGCGAACCTGGATTCATCGTCGCGAGCCGCGGGCCCCGGTGTCGACAGCGGCTGTGCGCCCGCGGCGAACGGCCAAGCGGCAGCCGCTGAACCAGCCCCCTTCAGGAATTGACGCCGCTTCATGTCTGCGCCTTGCGTTGAGGACAACGCATCGTAGCGGCGGCAAGCCGGCATCCGGAAGGGGCTCCGTGGCGCGGCTGTTCCTGACTCCCTCACTGTTGACAGACCTTGCAAACAGGGGTGCCGAATTTGACGCCGTCCCCGCCTCGCGTATCGTCGCGCTGCCTTGCTCAACTGAGGGCGTCTTCCGGAGGCGTTTGGTTGGCGGAGCAAGGTGTGGCGCCCGGCCCCCTGTGATCACGCAAGCAGGGCCCCGGGACGTCTCGGCTGACCGTCCGTGCCTCCTTGCGAGGTGCTGCCTTCAATGGCTGGACGCGGTCCGGATGAAGGGCAGCGCAAATGCTGCCTGGATCAGGGCG
>CAKZHN010000335.1 GCA_936924235.1 uncultured Rhodoplanes sp.
TCTGGCCCGGGTGGTGAAGGCCTCGGGCGCCACGGCCGGAAACTGAACGAAGGGACGAGCATGAAGCCGATCGAATACCGCGACGCGCCGCCCGAAGTGCAGGCGGTCTATGACGACATCAAGAAGACCCGTCACGTGTCGGACGTGAACAACTTCTGGAAATACCTGGCGCACGATCCGGCGACCTTGAAGCGCACCTGGGAGAGCATCAAGGAGGTGATGGCGCCGGGCGCGCTCGATCCGCTCACCAAGGAGATGATCTATCTCGCGGTCAGCGTCTCGAACGGCTGCGGCTACTGCATCGCAAGCCACACCGCTGCGGCGCGCAAGATCGGCATGACCCAGGCGATGTTCACCGAGCTGATGGCGGTGACCGGAATGGC
Organism: uncultured Rhodoplanes sp.; assembly: GCA_936924235.1. Classification (GTDB taxonomy): domain Bacteria; phylum Pseudomonadota; class Alphaproteobacteria; order Rhizobiales; family Xanthobacteraceae; genus Z2-YC6860. The sequence goes on from CAKZHN010000335.1 coordinate 384, forward strand.
GAACGAGACCAACCGGCTCGCCAACGGCTATCGCGTGCCGATTGATCAGGCCTTCGAGCCCTGAAACAAACGCACCCCGGCCGCGAGGGCCGGGGTGCTGCAAAGCACGATACGACAGTGAACTACTTCTCTTCGCTCTTCGGCGCCGGGTTGTTCTGGCCGGTGGTCGAAGGCTCAGGCCGCGTGTCACGGGCCTGCGGCGGCATCGTGTTGGCCGCCGGTGGCGCCGAGCCGGTGGTCGTGGCCGGCGGCGGCAGCGAAGCCTGCGGCGAGTTGTCGACCTGGCCGCGGGTGAACACGAACACCAGCACCAGCGCGAGCACCACGGCGCCCGCAACCCAGCCCCACATCGCGTTGGAAGATTCCAGCTCGTTCAGACGCTGGTTGCGGATTTCGTCTTCGCGAATCGGCGGTTCGTCGAGTCGCGGGTCGCGGAAACGAGGATCAGACATGTCGGTCTCCTTGGCTGTCTCATTCCTCGACGAACAACCAGCACGCGTCGGGATGGGTTCCGGTGAAAGCTGCGCGATGGACCAAACCGGTACGCCAATGGTGCAGGGGAGAATTGCAACCGGAACCGGACGCGGCGGGCGGATTCCGCTAAACAGCGCGGCAGATGCCGGAACCCTCGCCAAAGCTGACCGACGCTGCGGTATTTGCTGCGCCTGCGATCTTTGTGGTGCTGTGGGCGTCGGGATTCATCGGCGCCAAATATGGGCTGCCCTATGCACCGCCGTTGACCTTTCTCACCGTGCGGATGGGCGGGGTGGTGCTGGTCATGGGCCTGATCATCCTTGCGACGCGGCCGGCTTTGCCGTCGCGCGATGCGGTGCTGCACAGCGCGGTGACGGGGCTCTTTGTGCACGGCTGCTATCTCGGTGGCGTGTTCGTGGCGATCAATCACGGACTGCCGGCGGGCTTTGCGGCGCTGGTGGTGAGCCTGCAGCCGATCCTGACCTCGACGCTGGCGAGCCGTCTCCTCGGCGAGCGGGTCGCGCTGCAGCAGTGGCTCGGTCTCGTGCTGGGCGTCGCCGGCGTCTATCTCGTGGTGCACGGTCACACCGGCGGCGAAGCGCCGCTGTTTGCCTGGCTGTCCGCGACCTTCGCGCTGATCGGCATGACCATCGGCACGCTCTACCAGAAGCGGTTCGGCGGCGGCATCGAATGGCGGACAGGTTTCTTCTGCCAGTATGTCGCGGCAGCGCTGCTGTTCGCGCTCGCGGCGATGCTCGTCGAGACGCCCAAGGTGCAGTGGACGCCGCAGTTCCTGCTGGCGGTCGGCTGGCTGGTGTTCGGGCTTTCGCTCGGCGCGATCTGGCTCCTGTATTTCCTGATCCGCCACCAGGCCGCGGCGCGCGTCCTGAGCCTGTTCTATCTCACGCCGCCGGTCACCGCGCTGATGGCCTGGCTGATGTTCGACGAGGAGCTTTCGCTGCTCGCGCTGTTCGGCATGGCGGTATGCGTCGCCGGTGTCGCACTCGTCAATTGGCGCACGCAATCCGCTTGATGCCGGACGAACCGGCGGGGAAGATGGTCCTGCCGGTTTTGAAGGGGCCATTCATGCGAATGCAAGCCATCGCGCGTGCCGCTGTTTTTCTGGTCGCGCTCCTGTTGTCAGCCGGTCCGCTCAAGGCGCAGAGCGTCGAGGAGTTCTACAAGGGCCGCAACGTCTCGATGGTGATTGGCTTCAGCGCCGGCAGCGGCTACGACATCTACGCGCGGCTGCTCGCGCGCTACATGGGCCGCTACATTCCCGGCAAGCCCACGATCGTTTCGCAGAACATGCCGGGCGCGGGAAGCCTTCGCGCCGCGCAATATGTCGGCAGTGTCGCGCCGAAGGACGGCAGCGTGCTCGGCACGATGTCGCGCAGCCTGCCGGTCGAGCCGTTGATCGGCGACGCCAAGTTCGACGGCCGCGCCTTCTCGTGGATCGGCAACATCGCCAACAACAACAGCGTCTGCGCCACCTGGCACGACAGCGGCATCAAGACCTGGCAGGACGCCATGACCAAGCCGTTCGTGCTGGGCGGCGAGGGGCCGGGCTCCGATCTCGACAACTTCGCGCTGATCATGAAGAACATGTTCGGCGCGAAAGCGAAGCTCGTGTCGGGCTATCCGGGTGGCACCGAGGTCAATCTCGCCATCGAGCGGCGCGAGCTCGACGGCCGCTGCGGCTGGTCGTGGGATTCGATCAAGAGCACCAAGCCGGACTGGCTGCGCGACAAGAAGATCAACCTGCTCGCAGTGTTCGCGCTGGAGAAGGCGCCGGACATGCCGGCCGACGTGCCGCTCGCGCTCGACAAGGCCCAGGGCGAAGAGCAGCGCCAGGTGCTGCGTGTGCATCTCGCTGGCCAGGCCTTCGGCCGGCCGTTCTTTGCCGCCCAAGGCATCCCCGAGGACCGCAAGGCCGCGCTGCGCGCGGCCTTCGACGCCACGATGAAGGACCCCGAGTTCGTCGCCGAGGCCGAGAAGCTCCGCCTCGAGGTGAGCCCGATGACCGGCGTGGAGATCGAGCGGGTGTTGAACGAGATCTACGGACTGCCGAAGGACCTGATCGACAAGGCCCGCGCCGCGATCCGCAACCAGTGACGCCGTCAGTACACCACCACGCTGCGGATGCTCTCGCCTGAATGCATCAGGTCGAACGCCCGGTTGATGTCGGTGAGCGGCATCACGTGGGTGATCATCGGATCGATCTCGATCTTGCCGTCCATGTACCAGTCGACGATCTTGGGCACGTCGGTGCGGCCTCTGGCGCCGCCGAAGGCGCTGCCCTTCCACACGCGGCCGGTCACGAGCTGGAACGGCCGGGTCTTGATCTCGGCGCCGGCCGGCGCCACGCCGATGATGATGCTTTCGCCCCAGCCGCGGTGGCTGCATTCCAGTGCCGCCCGCATCAGCTCGACGCTGCCGATGCATTCGAAGGTGTAGTCGCAGCCGCCGATCTGGTCGGCCGGCGTCTTGGTCAGGTTGACGATGTAGGGCACGAGGTCGCCGCCGATCTCCTTCGGATTGACGAAATGCGTCATGCCGAAGCGCTCGCCCCAGGCCTTCTTGTCGTTGTTGATGTCGACGCCGATGATCATGTCGGCGCCCGCGAGGCGGAGCCCCTGGATCACGTTGAGCCCGATGCCGCCCAGGCCGAACACCGCGGCTTTGGCGCCGGGCGTGACCTTGGCGGTGTTCAGCACCGCGCCGATGCCGGTGGTGACGCCGCAGCCGATGTAGCAGACCTTGTCGAAGGGGGCGTCCTCGCGGATCTTCGCCACCGCGATCTCCGGCAGCACCGTGAAGTTCGCGAAGGTCGAGCAGCCCATGTAGTGGTGGAGCTTCTTGCCTTCGACCGAGAAGCGCGAGGTGCCGTCCGGCATCAGGCCCTGGCCCTGGGTGCCGCGGATCGCCGTGCAGAGGTTGGTCTTCCGCGACAGGCAGGACGGGCAGCCGCGGCACTCCGGGGTGTAGAGTGGGATGACGTGGTCGCCCTTCTTCACCGAGGTGACGCCCGGGCCGATATCGACCACCACGCCCGCGCCCTCATGGCCGAGGATCGCCGGAAACAGTCCCTCCGGGTCCTTGCCCGAAAGCGTGAATTCGTCGGTGTGACAGATACCTGTGGCCTTGATCTCAACCAGGACCTCGCCGGCCCTGGGGCCGTCGAGCTGGACATGCGTCACCGCCAACGGCTTCCCGGCCTCGAATGCAACCGCCGCACGCACATCCATCCCGAACCTCCTGTGGCCGCATCACAATCTCTGAATTTAAGACGGATGTCGTATCCGAGACGGCCGCGAAGGCAACCATAAAGCGATCATTAATGAAATTCTTTCATTTTGTGCGGCGAAATGGTGTGGAACGGGCCAGTTCAGAACGATCCGGCTGTTCGCCGGCATTGGTTCGACATCGCGGCGCTGACGGTCCTCTCCGTCGGCGCTTTGTACTTTGCTGCGCGGACCACGTTGGTGCCGCGCAATCCCGAACGGGGTGTTGCCGTCATCTTCGCGCCCTGGACCACGCCGGAGACGACGATGAGCCTCGCGACCGAAGCGGGTGCCCGGTTCGTGCGGTTCGGCGGGCGCGGCTTCATTGCGGTGGTCGAGGCTGACGACCGCAACTATGCGGCGCGGGCCATGGCTGCCGGCGCGTGGCTGGTCGCCGATCCGCAGGTTGTTGCCGCGTGCCTGTCGCCGCTCGGCGCGAAAGCAGGTCCGTCGTGACCAACATCGAAACCTTTCAATCGGTCGTCGCCAAAGCCCTGATCGGCCTCGCTGCCGTGCATGTTGCCGTGCTGATGCTGGCCGCATGGGTGCTAGGTCAGGATGTTGCGGTGACGGGCGTCGTCTCGGCTTTGCTGGCGGCGGCGCCCCTCGCGGCCTGGTATCTGCAACGGCCGATGAAGATCGTGGCCTTTGCGGTCGCCGTTGCGCTGGTCGGCCAGACGTCGGTCCTGGTGTTTCTGTTCACCGGCCATCCCTGGCAAGTCGAGATGCACTTCTACTATTTCGCGATGTTGGCGATGGTCGCGGGCTTCTGCGAGTGGAGCGTGCTGCTGGTCACGGCCGGCCTCATTGCCGCGCATCATCTGAGCCTGAACTGGTTCCTGCCGAACGCGATCTATCCCGGTGGCACGGACATTTTTCGGGTCATGGTCCACGCCGTGATCGTCGTCATCGAAACCACGATGCTGCTGGGCATCGGCTATGCCATCCGGGTCGCCTTTGCGGAGGCCGAGTTCGCCCGGCTCGAGGCCGAACGCAACGCCCAGCAGATCAAGCGCGCCGGCATCGAGCAGCAGAAGGAGTTCGCCGCGACGACGCAACGCGCCGAGCGGCTCAACGAGTTGCTCGACCGCTTCCAGCGCGAAATGCTGGACACGACCGGCATCCTCCATCACGCCGCCGAAGAGCTGTCGGCCGACGCCGACAGCCTTGGTCGCGCGGCAGCCCATGCCAACGCACAGTCGGTCGTCGCGGTGGCCGCGTCCGAGAGCACAGCGCTGAAGATTCGCTCTGCCGCCCATGCCGGTGAGGAACTGGCGCACACGATCACCGAGGTCGGCTCGAATGCGTCCAAGTCCTCGCACCTGGCGACCGGGGCGGTCACCGAGGCCGAGCGAACCAATCAGGCGATTGGCGAACTCACGGCGGCGGCGCAGGAAATCGACAACGTCACCGATCTGATCGCCGCGATCGCAAGCCAGACCAATTTGCTGGCCCTCAATGCCACGATCGAGGCGGCGCGGGCCGGCGATATGGGGCGCGGATTTGCCATCGTGGCGCAGGAGGTCAAGGCCTTGGCCGGCCAGACCGCAACGGCCACCCAGGACATCGGCCGAAGAGTTGCCGCCATGCGGCTGGCGACCGGGCGGTCGGTCGAGGCCATTGCGGCGATTTCGGGCACCATCAAAGAACTCGACGTGTTCTCGGCACGGATCGCCGCGGCAGTCGAGCAGCAGGCGGTCGCCGCCCGTGAAATCGCCGGCAATGCCCATGCGGCTTCTTCAAACGTGGTCGAAGTGGGCACCGCGATCGTCGAGATTGAAACCGTTGCCGATCAGGCGTCCCGCGCGGCCAACAATCTCGGCACGGCCGCAAGCGCCGTTGCAGAACAGAGCAGGATGATCCGCGACCGGGTTGCCTCGTTCACGCGGACCATCCAGGCGCTTCAGGCATAGCGGCTCGGCAATCGAGCGCAGATCAACAGCAGGGGCCATGACTCCGGACCAGGTGCAGATCATCAAGACCACGTTCGCCGAGGTGATGAAAATAAAGGACAAGGCCGGCCTGTTGTTCTACGACCGGCTCTTCAGCATCGCGCCCGAAACCAAACCGCTGTTCAAGGGTGACATCGCGGGGCAAAGCCGGAAGCTGATGGACACGCTGGCGCTTGCCATCGGCATGCTGCGCGACATGCCGTCTCTCGTAACCACGCTCGAGGGCCTGGCGCGGCGCCACGTCAAGTACGGCGTCAAGGATGAGCACTACGACAAGGTCGGCGCCGCGTTGTTGTGGACATTGGAGCAGGGGCTCGGGCCGGCTTTCACGCCCAAAGCGCGGGAAGCCTGGACGGCACTCTATGGCGCTGTCGCCAAGATCATGATGGACGCGGCCAAATCCGTCGCAAAGCCTGCGGCGGTCTGACCGACGGGCGTTCAGCCGGCCGGCTTGGTCATCATCAGCTGCGTCTGCGTCACGATCGCGGCGAGCTTGCCGTCGCCGCGGGTGATTTTCGTTTGCCAGACCGTGGTGGTGCGGCCGCGATGCAGCGGCGTGCATTCGGCCTTGGCGACGTCGCCCTCCGGGATGCCGGCGAAGAAGTTGGTCTTGCTCTCGATCGTCGCGGTCGAGCCGCCGCTCGCCGGCAGGTTCGCGGTCGCGGCCGTGCCGCCGAGATTGTCGGCAAAGGCCATCACGGCGCCGCCGTGCATCACGCCGTTGCGGTTGGTGAGGTTCCGGGTCACCAGGAGCTCGCCCGTCACCTTCTCGGGCGACACATGGGTGATCTTCATGCCCATGAACTCCGCGAACGGCGGCTGTTCGTCGGGCTTCATCATGAAATTGCGGGTTGGCTTGTCATTCATGACGCTGCAATTGCCATACAGCGGCGCTTCGGTCTAGCCGTGCCTCACCAGCCATTCGGAGGCGAGCGCAATGTCCTCGCCGGTCAGCCCGTGCGCGGCAGGCAGCACCTCGTAGGTGACGTCGGCGCCGGCTTCGCCCAGCAGTGCCGCGAGCAGGCCAGCGCGCTGCACCGGGATCAGCTCGTCATGGGTCGCAGCGATCAGCAGGATCGGAATGCCGCCCAGATCGGGCAGGGGCCGCGGGTCGTTCGGCAGCATGGCGCGAAGCAGGATCGCGCCGCGGAGCAAGCCGGGATCCTTCAGCAGCAGCGACCATGCGATGTTGGCGCCGTTGGAATAGCCGAGCGCCAGCGGCTGCGGGAGCTTGTAGGCGCTGCAGGCACGCGACACGAAACCTGACAGCTCGGTGGTGCGGCGCTCGAGGTCTTCGAAGTCCCAGGCGCCGTCGTCGGAACGGCGGAAGAAACGCGTGATGCCGTGCTCGTTGACCTTGCCGCGCGGCGACAGGAGCGTGCGGCCGGGCGCGATCCGTTCGGCGAGCGGGATCAGATCGTGCTCGTCGCCGCCCGAGCCGTGCAGCAGAAGAAGCGGCGCCGCGGCAGCGTCCCGCCCGGGCACGAAGCGATGGATGAAGCCGAGGTCGTCCGCGCTCATGCTGTCGCCCCAATGCACGAAGGGCGCGGCAAGAGCCGCGCCCTTCGATATTAAACCGATCCGCGCCGCGCGCTACGTGGTGCGCGAACTACTTCGGCTGCGGCACGATGCGGATATAGGGCTTCGGCGACTTCCAGCCCTGCGGGAACAGCTTCTTGGCGTCGTCGTCGGTGACGGAGCCCGCGATGATGACGTCGTCGCCCTGCTTCCAGTTCACCGGCGTCGCCACCTTGTGCTTGGCGCCGAGCTGCAGCGAGTCGATGACGCGCAGCACTTCGTCGAAGTTGCGGCCGACCGTCATCGGATAGACCAGGATCAGCTTGATCTTCTTGTCCGGGCCGATGATGAAGACGTTGCGGACGGTCTGGTTGTCGGCCGCCGTGCGCTTGGCCGGATCGCCCGAGATCGCGGCCGGCAGCATGCCGTAGAGCTTCGACACGTTGTAGTCGACGTCGCCGATCATCGGGTAGTTCGGCGCGAACCCTTGCGTCTCCTTGATGTCGGCGGCCCAGCCGGAATGCTTGTCGACCGGATCGACCGACAGGCCGATGATCTTGACGCCGCGCTTGTCGAACTCCGGCTTGATCTTGGCCATGTAGCCGAGCTCGGTGGTGCAGACCGGGGTGAAGTCCTTGGGGTGCGAGAACAGCACGACCCACTTGTCGCCGATCCAGTCGTGAAACTTGATCTTGCCCTCGGTGGTCTCCGCCTCGAAATCCGGAGCGGTGTCATTAATTGCCAAAGCCATGGGGTCCTCCTCGCAATCGCTCACCCGAACGCAACGGGATGACGCGCTGGTGAAACGCGGCGCATTCTGCACACGGCCGGGCGGCCGGGCAATGAACCACGCCGGCACATATAGCGGCCAAACCGACGCAGGTTAAGGCGCTGATATCCCAAACTTATGACGTCTTTTGGAAGGATGCCGTCCCGTTTCCCGCACCGGTAGCATGAGACTTGCAACGTTCGGTTTGCAGCGCTGGACAGGCTCCCGCGCACAACGCAAGTATAAGCCATGTTCAAGCGCATCCTGATCGCCAACCGCGGCGAAATCGCCTGCCGGATCATCAAGACCGCCCGCCGGATGGGGATCGAGACCGTTGCGGTCTACTCCGAAGCCGACCGCGACGCGCTGCATGTCGAGATGGCGGACCAGGCGGTGGCGATCGGCCCGCCGGCCGCGGCGCAGAGCTATCTGGTGATCGACAAAATCGTCGAGGCCTGCCGGGCGACCGGCGCCGAAGCGGTGCATCCGGGCTACGGCTTTCTCTCCGAGCGCGAGGCGTTTCCCGAAGCCCTGGCAAAAGCCGGCGTGGTGTTCATTGGGCCCAATCCCAAGGCCATCGCGGCGATGGGCGACAAGATCGAATCCAAGAAGGCCGCCGCGCGCGCCAAGGTCTCGACCGTGCCGGGGCACCTGGGCGTGATCGAGGACGACGCCCAGGCGGTCAAGATCGCCGAGGAGATCGGCTTCCCGGTGATGATCAAGGCCTCGGCCGGCGGCGGCGGCAAGGGCATGCGCATCGCGCACTCCAAGGCCGAGGTCGCCGAGGGCTATGCCCGCGCCAAGTCGGAGGCGAAGTCATCGTTCGGCGACGACCGGGTGTTCATCGAGAAGTTCATCGTCAATCCGCGGCACATCGAGATCCAGGTGCTGGGCGACAAGCACGGCAACGTCATCTATCTCGGCGAGCGCGAGTGCTCGATCCAGCGCCGCAACCAGAAGGTCATCGAGGAGGCGCCGTCGCCGCTGCTCGACGAGGCGACGCGCAAGAAGATGGGCGAGCAGGCGGTCGCGCTGGCCAAGGCCGTGGGCTACGACAGCGCCGGCACCGTGGAGTTCGTCGCTGGCCAGGACAAGAGCTTCTTCTTCCTCGAAATGAACACGCGGCTGCAGGTCGAGCATCCGGTGACCGAGCTGATCACCGGCATCGACCTCGTCGAGCAGATGATCCGCGTCGCAGCCGGCGAGCCGCTGAAGCTCAAGCAGGGCGACGTGAAGCTCACCGGCTGGGCGGTGGAAAGCCGCGTCTATGCCGAGGACCCGTACCGCAACTTCCTGCCTTCGACCGGAAGGCTGACGCGCTACCGGCCGCCCGCCGAAGCAAGCGTCGGCGGCATCACGGTGCGCAACGACACCGGCGTCACCGAGGGCGGCGAGATCTCGATCCACTACGATCCGATGATCGCCAAGCTCGTCACGCACGCGCCGACGCGGGCCGCGGCGGTGGCGGCGCAATCCAACGCGCTCGACGCCTTCGTGATCGACGGCATCCGCCACAATATTCCGTTTCTGTCGGCGCTGATGCAGCACAAGCGCTGGCAGGAGGGGCGGTTGTCGACCGGCTTCATCGCCGAGGAATATCCCGACGGCTTTCATCCGGTGAAGCCTGCGGGCGCGACCGCCGAGGTGATCGGCGCGGTCGCGGCCGCGATCGATCATGTGCTGGGTGAGAGGAAGCGCCGCATCTCCGGCCAGATGAACGGCCGCACCGTGACGCGCGAGCGCCGCCGCGCGGTCCAGCTCGACGAGATGTGGCTGACGCTCGACGTGTCGCGCGACGCCCAGGGCATCGCGGTGCAGTTCGTCGACACCAACGGCACGGCCGGTCCCGCCCGCGTGTTGATCTCGGGCTGGCAGCCCGGCGAGCCGGTGTGGAGCGGCTTCGTCCACGGCCAGCCGGTCTCTGTGCAGGTGCGGCCCATTCTCAATGGCTTTGTGCTGTCGCATCGCGGCGTCGAGACCAAGGCCTACGTCTACACCGAGCTGGAGGCCACTTCGGCGAAGCTGATGCCGATCAAGCTGCCGCCGGACACCGGCAAGATGCTGCTCTGTCCGATGCCAGGGCTGGTGCGCTCGATCGCCGTCACCGAAGGCCAGGAGGTCAAGGCCGGCGAGGCGCTCGCCATCGTCGAGGCGATGAAGATGGAGAACGTGCTGCGCGCCGAGCGTGACGCCACCGTGAAGGCGATCAAGGTGAAGCCCGGCGACAGCCTCGCGGTCGACGCCGTGATCATGGAATTCGCCTGAGGGTTGTGTCAGCGGGCACGGCTCGATAAGGATTGAGCCATGGCCCACACCGTCGCGCCGATCGATCGCAAGCAGTTCTGGTGGCGCGTCCTGGGCTGGGTGCTGCTCCAGGTGGCAGCCAGTGTCTTCGCGACCTTCGTGGAGCTGCCGGGCTCCGTCGTCACCGGGTTCAATGTCGGCGTCACGGCCTGGCTCGCGATTTTTTGCGCCGGGCGGCTGATGGATGCCGGTTATCCAGCCTGGATCTCTCCGGTCGCCGTCGTTGTCATATGCCTGGTCCTGCCGATGATCGGCGTTCTGTTTGCAGCATTCTATTTCGGGCAGGCGGATTTCATGGCGGCGTTGCCGTTCGGGGTGGCTGCCATTGTCGTGCTGCTTCTGGCGTTCATTGTCTGGGTGGGAACGCGGCCGTCCGACGCGAGGCCAGACAATTGGAATGACCAGCTCGCCGACGAGCCGGACGATCGTCTGCGCACGCAACGCGTCGAGCCGCGTTTCTGAACGCCGGGATTGCGCGGAACCTCGCTTCGCGGGCGAGGTTGGTCCTCCGACGGAGGTCGCCATGGCGAAGCAGAAATTCAATCCCGACGAGCCGGAAATGCCGGAGGAGGCGCGCCGCCGCGATCAGCCGGTCCCTGACGCGCCGGCCACAGTGCCCGCACCGGGCGAAGACCAAGTGGCGCCCGGGACGCTGCAGCCGTCCGAGGACGGCGGAGTGCCTCAGCATCCGATCCATGACTCCGATACCGAGGATCTGGGTCCGGAGGACTACGAGGAATTGACCGACGAGGCCGAGACCGTGGGCATCAAGCCGGAGCGGCGACGGTAAAAGCGCGGGCGTGGTGATCGCGGGCGCGGCGTGCCACGATGGCGGCATGAGTCCGTCGTCCACGCCAACAATCTCGGCCGGCATCAGGCCCGGTCCGTTCGTCATCGCCGTGGTGCTGGTCTATGCGCTGAGCTTCGTCTCGCAGATGCTGCTGGCGGCGCCGGTCACGTCGCGCCTGAGCGTGCTGCCGTTCATCGTGGCGCAGGGCGTACTGATCGGGATGTGGATCGTGCTGCACCGGCGCCGGCTGAACGATGCCGGCAGGCCTTGGGGCACCGTCATCGGGATCGCAGCGGTCTATGCGCTGGAGGTCGCTCTGCTGGTGATCCTGGTGGTGTTCATGATTTCGCTCAATGCGACCGGCGACAGCGGCGCGGGCGGCGACAACGCGCTGCTCAGCCTGTTCGTGATCTTCTATCTGCTGGCGCTGTTCAACGGCGATGGTTTCGGCACGCTGCAACTCTGGCTGATGGGCTTTGTCGCGATCATGCTGCTCCCTGTGGTCATCGCGGTCTGCTTCTCGATCTGGACCGCGACCCGGCCGAGCCAGGCTCAGGCCGCGCCATGACGCTGCATTTCGCCTATGGCGCCAACATGAGCCGCGCCATCATGAAGCGCCACGCGCGCGATGCCGAGCCGCTCGGCGTGGCCGAGCTTGCCGGGTATCGGTTCGTGATCACAGGCGACGGCTATGCCTCGGTCGAGCCGCAGCGGGCGCAGCGCGTGCACGGCGTCGTCTGGCGGATCACGCCTCGCGACCGGGTGACGCTCGACACCTGGGAGAATGTCGCGGCCGGCCTCTATCGGGCCGAGACGGTCCCAGTGCGCCACGACGGCGAGCTGATGCCGGCGCTTGTTTATTTTGCGCGGCCGCGCGGCGAGGGCCGGCCGAAGCCCGGCTATATCGAGCTCGTGCTCGCCGCCGCCCGCGAATGGCAACTGCCGGGGCCTTACGTGCGCTCGCTCGAAGCCTGGGCCGTGCAGCACCCGCTCGGCAGCGGCCACCGCAAGCTCGGAGCCGTGATGTGAAGGTCACCCGCCATGTGGTGTTTCGCGGCCGGGTGCAGGGCGTGGGCTTCCGCGACTTCGTGCTGGAGGAAGCCGTGCATCGCGGCCTCGACGGCTGGGTGCGCAATCGCGCCGACCGCGTCTCGGTCGAGGCGGTGCTCGCCGGACCGGCAGACGCGGTGACTCAAGTGATCGAGGCCTGCCGCAAGGGCCCGCCCGCGGCGGGCGTCGACACCGTCGATCAGCGCGACGCCACGCCGGACGATCTGGCGCCCGGCAGGCCGGGCTCGTTCGTCCGGCTGCCGACCGTGTAGCGGCGCTACAGCAAGGGGAATTGGCTGTAGAGGATGTTGAGGTAGTTCTGCACCGCCTCCGGCGACGGTCCGGCGATGATGAAGAACACCAACTTTTCGTTGGACAGGCAGCGGATCGAGGCGGTGTATTCGCCCTTCTTGCCGGACATGGTCTGCGATCCCGGGTCCGACTTGTCGAAGCCGAGCCGGAAGATCGCATTCCGGGCGTAGGACATGCAGTCGCCCTGATCCAAGGCAATCGGCCGCCACTTGGTGCCGATCGCGGTGTCGGCCATGGCCACGGCCGGGGCATTCGCAAAGAGAAGGCAGGCGAGCAGGATGGTGCGGATACGCATGACACACCTCGTGCTTAACGCGCGTTTACGATAGCGGCCTCGAACGCGGCCGCGTCCGTCCGCTCTAACGCGAAGCGTGGAGAATGTTTCCGCTGTTCTGCGGCTATGCTTACTCCCGCGGTTACGCTGTTCCGCGGAATGCCGCGGCCACCAGGCGCAACGCCGCGCGGCTCCTCGGATCGGCCGCCCGCGAATAGAGCATCACTTTGGAATGGCCGAGCGGCGGCAGCGACAGCGCCGGTCCGACATCGACCGTTCCGGGCGGCGCGATGCGGCGCGCGAGCGGCGCCACCGCAAGGCCCGACGAAACCGCGGCCGCGATCGCCGTGACGCCGCCGCCGGTGAAGGCCTCGACCCATGCGATCTTCGCCTTGTCGAGCACACGGATCGCTTGCGCGCGCACGCCACAGGGCGCGGCCAGCATCGCGAGCTTCAGCTTGTCGTTGGCCTTGCGCCGAAAGGAGGGCGCGGCGAACCAGCCGAAGGTGTCCTCGGCGAGCACCTCGCCACCGCGCCGCGAGCCTTCGCGGCGGACGATCACCGCGTCCAAGCGGCCGCCGTCGAATTTTTCCAGCAGCACGTTTGAGAAATCGATCGCGACCTCGAGGCCGAGTTGCGGATCGAGGCCGTTGATGCGGGCCAGCAGGTCCGGGAGCACCGGTCCGGCCACATGATCGCTGACGCCGAGTGACAGCCGCCGCTCCGGCGCTTGCTCGATGCTGAGCGCGCGATCGTGGGCGGCGAGCAGTTCGCGGGCGCGGTCGAGGAACGCCGCGCCCTCGGCGGTGAGCCGCACCAGCCGCGGCGTGCGCTCGACGAGCCGTGCGGCGAGCCGGGCTTCCAGCCGCTTGAGCTTGAGGCTCACTGCCGACTGCGTCGTCGCGGTGGCCTGCGCGGCGCGGGTGAAGCTCTGCAGTTCGGCGACCAGCGCGAAGGCGCGGACCGCGTCGATGTCGAGGGCAGGGGCGACGCGAAGACCAGCGGGCGTATCATTTTGCATCGTTATCACTGTTATCATGAGTGATGAGATACTGAAATGATAGCCGCTGGCCTATGTTCGGTCTACCAGCAATCGATCAACAACAGGAGACCGTCATGCCTCTCATCACCGTCACCTATGCCAGCGACAAGCTCGTCGCCAAGGCCGACATCGCGGCCGAGGTCACCCGGCTGTCGTCGACCATCCTGGGCAAGGACCCGAAGGTCACCGCGCTGATCCTCCAGCGCGTCGAGCCGGAGGACTGGTTTGCCGGCGGCCAATCGCTGGCTGCCGCCGACCTCGCGAGCTTCTGGCTCGACATCCACATCACCGAGGGCACCAACACCAAGGACGAGAAGGCCAAGTTCCTGGCCGAGACGTTCAAGACCATGGGCCGGCTGCTCGGGCCGCTGCACGAGGAAAGCTACGCCCATGTCCACGAGGTCCGGGGCGACGCCTACGGCTTCGGCGGCCTGACCCAGGAGCGGCGCTATATCGCCGGCAAGCTCGCGGTGCCTGTCGCGGCGGCGGCTTAAGGGAGCATTTTCCGGCGAAGTGTGAAGCGGTTCGCCGCAGAAAATGCGACAAAGCTAGGCCGTGGGGCCGAACACCGACTCGAACTCGCGCCGCAGCATCATGTCGACCTCGGCCATGCTCACCGGCAGGCCGAGGTCGGCGAGGCTTGTGACGCCGTAGCGCTGCTCGGAGACGCCGCAGGGCACGATGCCGGAGAAATGCACGAGCTCCGGCTCGACGTTGATGGCGATGCCGTGCAGCGTCACCCACCTGCGCACCCGGATGCCGATCGCGGCGATCTTGTCCTCGAAGCCCGGACCCTTGTCCGGCCGCTTCACCCAGACGCCGACGCGGTCCTCGCGGCGCTCGCCGCGTACGTTGAAGGCCGCGAGCGTGCGGATGATCCATTCCTCCAGCGCCGCCACATAGGCCCGCACGTCGGGCTTGCGCCGGTTGAGGTCAAGCATCGCGTAGGCCACCCGCTGGCCCGGGCCATGATAGGTGAACTGCCCGCCGCGGCCGGTCTGGTGCACGGGGAACCGCGCCTCGACCAGATCGGCAGGCTTGGCGCTGGTGCCGGCGGTGTAGAGCGGCGGGTGCTCCAGCAGCCATACGAGCTCGGGCGCTGTGCCCGCCGAGATGGCGGCGACACGCTCGTCCATGGCGGCCAGCGCGGCCTCATAGGCCACCAGGCTGTCGCTGATGCGCCATTCCGCCGGCGGGCCTGCGGCCGGTTCCGGGAGCGTCAGGGCCGAGAGGGATCGGGTGTTAACCACTCGTTCACCATACCGTGTTGAGCATGGGTTTATCGCAGCAAGAAACAGCCGCAAGGATTCGTATGGCCCATATTGAAAACGTCTCGCTCGACATCGCCGTGGTGTTGGGAGAGACCGACATGCCCGTCCATCAGGTGCTCCGCCTCGGCCGCGGCGCCATCATCGAGCTGAACACGACCGAGAACGACGAGGTCAAAATCCTCGCCAACAACTTCCCGGTGGCCAAGGGCTCCGTGGTGGTCCAGGGCAACCGGATCGCCATCGAGGTCAAGTCGCTGCTGCCGCGCCCGGCCGACGCCCGCGGCTAGGCCGCGGCCCGGACGTCCCGACGGGCGGCAACCCGTCCTATATAGGTGACGGATCGGGGTTTTCCGGCCCACAGGGTCGGAAAACCCGCCCTTGTATGGCGTGGCTTGATTTGTTACATCGCCCACGCCTTGGCGCTGGCCGGTTCGGCTGGCGTCCATCCCTAAGCGGTCATGGCGGAATTGGTAGACGCACTAGCTTGAGGTGCTAGCGGGGCAACCCGTGGAGGTTCGAGTCCTCTTGACCGCACCACTCCCACAATCTCACCGGCGCGCGGTTTGAGCGCGGTCGGGCTGCAGTTCGGCCGGGTCTGGGCGCCCCGGCGCTGTGCTAGGACCAAGTCGAGGGCAGGTCGGGCGAAACCCTGGACATGAAGCAGTATCGTATTCTGATCGCTGGTGCGGGCCTGGGCGGATTGACTGCCGCCTCCTGCCTGATGAAGGCGGGCCATCAGGTCGAAATCTACGAACAGGCCCCGCAGCTCGGCGAGATCGGCGCCGGCATCCAGGTCAGCGCCAATGCGTTTCACGTGATGCGGTTCCTCGGCATCGAGGACCGTCTGCTGGCGCGCGGCGTGAAGCCCGAAGCCTACGTGTTCCGGCTCCACGACACCGGCGAGGTCATCCAGCGATTTTCCTTGTCGCAGGAGGAGTTGCACGGCGCCCCTTACACGCAGCTTCACCGCGCCGACCTGCATGACATCCTGGCCGACCGCGCCCGGCAGGCCGATCCGGGCGTGGTCCGCCTCAATCACCGGGTGACCGGCTTCACCGAAACCGCAGATGGCGTCGAGCTCAATTTCGCCGACCGGCCATCGGTCAAAGGCGACATCCTGATCGGCGCCGACGGGGTGAAGTCGGTGGTGCGCGCCCAGATGTTCGGCGCGGCGCCCGCGACCTACACCGGCGATTCCGCCTGGCGCCTCGTGGTGCCGACCAGCCGCCTGCCGAAGGACCTGCTGGAGCGGGTCATGTCGGTGTTCATGGGGCCGGAAGGCCACGTGGTCTGCTACTACCTGCGCGAAGGCACGCTGCTCAATCTGGTGGGTTGCGTCGAGACCGACGAGATCTCCGAAGAGTCCTGGACCACCAAGCGGCCGTGGAGCGATTTCAAGGCTCAGTTCGAAGGCTGGCACCCGGCGATCCAGACCATCATCGACGCCGCCGACAAGGACCAGTGCTATCTCTGGGCGCTGTTCAACCGGCCGCCGATCCGCGAGTGGAGCACCAAGCGCGTCACGCTGCTCGGCGACGCCGCGCATCCGACCTTGCCGTATCTGGCGCAGGGCGCCGCGATGTCGATCGAGGACGGCGCGGTGCTAATGCGGACGCTGGCGATGACCGATTCGATTGCCGAAGCGTTGCAGATCTACCAGCGCAACCGCGTCGACCGCACCGCCAAGATCGTGCTGCAGTCGAGCGCCAACCGCGAGCTGTTCCACCTGAAGTCGGAAGCCGAAATTCGCGCCCGCTTCGCCAAGAAGGACGAGGGCGAGGATCGCAACCGCTGGCTCTATTCGTACAATCCGCTGACGGTGGAGTTGGCGTAACACTCTCCGCCGTCATTCCGGACGCCGCGAAGCGGCGATCCGGAATCCAGTACCGGATAAAGTCCCTGCTTGTCTGGATTCCGGGTCCGGCCTTCGGCCGTCCCGGAATGACCGCGGGCCGCTAATTCGCGCACGGGCCGATCTTCTGCTCCTTGCAGACGTCTTTGACGTTCTCGATCTTGCCGATCACCTTCTGGTGCAGCCGGCCGTCCTTCAGGATCACCTCGGACAGGTACTCGTTCATCACGATGTCGCGGGTGGCGGGATCGATCATGATCGGTCCGCGCGGGCTGTCGAACTTCCAGCCCTTGAGCGCCTCCAGCGCCTTGTCGCTGTCGATCTTGCCCTTCAGCGCCTGCACGACATGAACGATCGCGGCCATGCCGTCATAGCCGCCGACCGCGAAGAAGTTCGGCGTTGAGCTTTCGCCGTATTCCTTCTTCCAGGCCGCGACGAAGCGCTTGTTTTCCGGATTGTCGAGGTCGGCGTGATAGTGGTGCATGGTCACGAGGCCGACCGCGGCCTGGCCCATGGCCTGCAGCTTGGTGTCGTCGGTGATGTCGCCCGGGCCGATCAGCTTGATGCCGGCCTCGCGCATGCCGAGCGCGCCGTAGGTCTTGACCACCGCGGTCGAGTGATCGCCGGCCGGCACGAACACGTAGAGTACGTCCGGCTTCTTGTCTTTCGCGCGCTGCAGGAATGGCGTGAAGTCCGGCACGGTGCCGGCGCCACCCATCGGGATTTCGTCGATGACCTTGCCGCCGCCGGCTTCGAAGGCGCGCTTGAAGGCGGCGATGCTGTCCTTGCCTGGTGGGTAATCCGAATATCCGACCACGGCGGTCTTCGCCTTGAGCTGCTGGGCCGCGGCCTGGCCCAGCGCGTAGCCGGCGTGCCACATGCTGAACGACACGCGCACGAAGTAGGGCGACATGTTGGTGATGTGCGCGGTGCCTGCGTTCATGATCACCGCGGGCTTCTTGCCGGCGGTGACGACCTGCGCCGAGGCGATCGCGTTGGGCGAGTAGTTCCAGCCGGCCAGGATGTCGACGTTCTCCTGGGCGAGCAGCTCCTGCACCGCGATCTTGGTGTTGGCGCCGGCCGGGTCCTTCTCGTCGCGCTTGATGAGCTTGATCGTGTACGGCTTGATCTTGTCGGCGTTGAGCTTGAGGTAGATCTCCATGCCCCGGTCGACCTGCTGGCCGAGCTCCGCGCCGACGCCCGTATAGGCGAGGACCACGCCGACCTTGACCTCTTGAGCCTGGACCTGGCCTGCGGCTGCCGGAACGAGCAGTGATGCCGCAGTCAGGAGTTCGACGAGTCTGCGCATGGGAGCCCCCTTCGCGAATGTCGAAATGGCGGAGGGAAATCGTGCCAGCCCTTGAGGTGGCGGACAATGGCCCGCCGCGCGAATGCGCGGCCAATTCTCACTAGCGGAAGCGGCCGTCGGGGCCCGAAGACCCGCCCTGCGTCACGCGTGACACGCCGACGCCACCGGCTTTTGGCACCGGCACGCTGACCACCGGTGGCCAGCCGCCGGGCTCGGTGGTGACGAATTTCCCCGGCGTCGGCATCGAGCGCGCGGGCTTGGCGTTCGAGGTGAACGGCCGGATCGGCGTGCCGGGGATGGTCACGGTCGGCTCGGCGCGGGCGAAGCTGTCGGCCGCAGAGGGGGCGGGCGCCGGCAGGTCTGGTGACGGGGTCTGCGCCGCGGGCTCTGGAGCAGGGGGAGCCGCAACGGGTGGAGCCGCAGCGAGCTCGACCGGCGCAGGCGGAGCCGGCTGCGGTACAGCGCTCGCGCGAGCCTCGGTCTCGCGGGGCGCCGGCGCAGCGGCGACCGGAACCTCACGCAACTCCGGCGCGGCGCCGCGCGGCACCACATGCACGACGCGATAGCCCTTGGCTTTGAGCTCGCGAAGGAGCTCGGGGATCGCCATCGCGGTGGCCGGCTGGATGTCGTGGAGGAGGATGATGCCCTTGCCGCGCTCATCGAGCCGCGTGATCGCGCGGCGCACCACCTCGGAGGCGTTGATGTGCTTCCAGTCGTCAGCGACCACGTCGGCGCTGAAGGTCGCAAGCCCGCGCGACTGGAGATAATTCTCGACCTCCTTGGCGCGCAGCAGGCCCGGGATGCGGAAGAACGGCGAGGGCGGGCGGCGCTCGCCAAGGGCTGCGGCGATCGACGCCGCGCCTTGCTCGACCTCGGTCTGCACCGCCTCGATCGACATCTTCTCGAAGGCCAGCGGATGGTTCTGGCTGTGATTGCCGATGGTGTGGCCTTCGGCGCGGATGCGCTTGAGCAGATCGGGATAGCCGCGCGCCATCCGGCCGACGATGAAATAGGTGGCCTTGACGCAGTGCTCGGCCAGCACGTCGAGCACCCGGCTGGAGTACGGCGGCAGCGGACCGTCGTCGAAGGTCAGCACGACCTCGTGGTCCTCGAGCGGCAGCGAGCGGGAATACTGGATGGTGCCAAGGCGCGGATAGTCCTGCGGGTCGACCGCGAGCACGCGGCTGGTGCCGAGCGCGTCGGGATTGCCCGGGCAGCCGGCGGCCTGCGCGGCCGCGACGCCTAACGCGATCAGCCCGAATGCTGCGAAAGCCGAAGTCCGCCACATCATGCGGCGCAGCTTACCGGCTCGGCGTGCGGAATCGCCGCCGCGGCCGCCCAATATCGGCGGATATATTTAACGCGCTCAAGGGGTTAACGGGTGTGCTTAACGCGCCGCCACATGCACCACGCGATAGCCCTGCTGCTTCAGGTCGTGCAGCAGCGCGGGCAGCATCCTCGCGGTTTGCGCCTGGGTGTCGTGGAACAGCACGATGCCGCCATGAGTCTTGCGGAGCCGATCCAGCACCAGCTTGCGCTCGTGGTCGGGGTGCATCCGGTTCCAGTCGCTGGCCCAGAGGTCGGCGCCGAACACGGTGATGTGGCGCTTGGCCAGAAGCGCGATCAGCGCCGGGCTCGAGGCAAAGCCCGGAAAGCGGAAGAACGGCGTCTTCGGCGTGCTGCTGCTGCTGCCGCTGCCGTAGACGGCCTGATCGATCGCGGCGAAGCCGCGGTCGATCTCGGCCTCGGCGCGCGGCAGGCTCATGCGGCTCAACAGCGGATGCGAATAGGTGTGGTAGGCGACGGTATGGCCGTCCGCCAGCACCTTCTTGGCCAGCGCCGGATGGGCGATGGCGTTTCGTCCGAGCATGAAGAAGCTCGCCTTGACACATTCATGACGGAGCGCGGCGAGCACCGCATCGGTGGTGCCGGGCCAAGGGCCGTCGTCGAAGGTCAGCACGACCTCCTTGGATTCGAGCGGCAGCGTCACCGGAAAATGCTTGCGGCCGACCGCGGGCGTCGCCACCGGATCGACCGTGAGCACGCGCGCGGTGCCGAGCGCATCCGGGTTGCCGGGGCAATCGGCGGCGTATGCGGAGGCCGGCAGCAGCGCCAGCAGGGCCGCCAAGAGAACCGCGCTGCGCGCAGGCCGTATGAATGTTCCAATCATGATCGCCCTTTGGCGCAAATGAACCGAGTGCAACTCTGAAAGCAAGGCGCGCGTTGACGAAAACGCGGCTTCGCAATTGCCAGCCTTAATACTGCATCGTACAAGCCCAAAAGAATCTCCATCCACCGCATGCGGAGCGGCGTGCAGGCATGCTCGACCTCAAAGACCAGAGCGTGGCCGATGCGGCCCAGAAATCCCGCGATCAGGAATTCCGCGACCAAGAATTCCGCGACGAGGATGGCGCGATCCGGCCCGAGTTCGTCGAGAAGATCATCGACTGCATCGAGCGCCGCGACGCCGAAGGCGTCCGGGCGCTGGCCGGCGACCTCCACGAGGCCGACACCGGCGCGCTGATCGAGGCGCTCGATCACGAGCTGCGGCCGCGTTTCGTCGCATTGATGGGCCGCGAGTTCGACTTCACGGCGCTGACCGAGGTCGACGACACCGTCCGCGAGGAAATCCTCGAAGAGCTGCCGCCGACCACGGTGGCCGAGGGCGTCCGGGACCTCGATTCCGACGATGCCGCCTACATTCTCGAAGACCTGCCCAAGGATGAGCAGGTCGAGGTTCTGCGCAAGCTGCCGCCGGCCGAGCGCGTCCCGCTCGAAAAGCTCCTGTTCTATCCGGAGGAATCCGCCGGCCGCAGGATGCAGACCGAGTTCATCGCGGCGCCGCCGGCCTGGACGGTGGGCGACGCGATCGACCATCTGCGCGAGACCGAGGAACTGCCGGACCGCTTCTTCGAGCTCTACGTGGTCGACGATGGCGGCAAGCTTCTGGGCGCTGTCGCCCTCGACAGGCTGCTGCGGACCAAGCGGCCGGTGCCGCTGTCGGACCTGATGGATCCCGACCGCCGCCGGGTGTGGGCCACGGAGGAGCGCGCCGAGGTGGCGCGCATGTTCGAGCGCTACAACCTGGTCGCCGCGCCGGTGGTGGACGACGACGAGCGGCTGGTCGGCGTGCTGACCTTCGACGACATCGTCGACGTCATCGAGGAGGAGGCCGACCAGGACATCAAGGCGCTGGGCGGCGTGACCGCGAGCGAAGAGCTGTCGGACTCGGTCTGGACCACCGCCAAGAGCCGCTTCAGCTGGCTGCTGGTCAATCTCGCCACCGCGTTCCTGGCCTCGTCGGTGCTCGGCCTATTCGAAGGCCAGCTCGAAAAGATGGTGGCGCTCGCGGTGCTGGCGCCGATCGTGGCGAGCCAGGGCGGCAATGCCACCACCCAGACCATGACGGTCGCGGTCCGGGCGCTCGCCACCCAGGAGCTGACCGACGCCAACGCTTGGCGCGTCATCATCCGCGAGCTGCTGGTCGGCATGGTCAATGGCGTCGCTTTCGCGGTGATCACCGGCGTCGTGGCAGTGGCCTGGTTCCAGATCCCGGGCCTGGGCGTGGTGATCGGCCTCGCGATGATCTGCAACCTCGTGGCCGCGGCGCTGGGCGGCATCCTCATTCCGCTGACGCTGCATCGGCTGCGGGTCGATCCGGCGGTGGCCTCGAGCCCGTTCGTGACGACCGTGACCGACGTGGTGGGCTTCTTCGCTTTTCTGGCCATTGCGACACTCTGGTTCGGCCTGAAATAGCCGCCGCTGACGCACCGTTAACCAAACTCCCCTAGGTTCCCAAGGTGGCGTTATGGGTGAGTTGGACGGGCGTTGGTATGAGTATCGTGTTACCCGACCGGCCGGCGCTGAAGCGCCGCGTGTGGACGCCACGTCTTGTGGCGACGCTTGCGCTGTTCGTGGTCAGCGCCGCGTTTTTCTGCGCCATTGTCGGCAATGCCCTGGTGCATCAGGTCGATGAGCGCCAGGACCTGGAGCGGCGCGCCGCTCTGCTCGGCGCCATCGAGGACCTGCGCAATTCGGGCGCCGATTTTGCCAGGCTGGAAGCCGGCCGTGTCCGCGCCGTCGAGCGCACTGCGGGCCTGAAGGACCTTCGCTTTGAGACCGATCCGACCGAGGATGACCGAGAGGTCCAGTCGGTGCTGGACGCCCAGGGCCGCATCGTCGGCTGGTTCTCCTGGGAGCCGACCAACACCATGAGCGACGCGCTGGGCGAGCTGCGGCCGCTCGCCGCATTCACCGTGATCTTCCTGGTGGGCTTCGCCGGACTGTCGTTCTGGCAGATCCGCCGCACCGTGCGCGACCTGGGCAAGAGCGAGCGGCTCGCCTGGCGGCTGGCGCACGAGGACATGCTCACCGGGCTGCCGAACCATCGCAAGATGATCGAACTGATGGACCGGATGCTCGCCAAGCGGCATCATGGCGAGGTCGTGACGCTGGCGTTCCTCGATCTCGATGGTCTGAAGGACATCAACGACGCGATGGGCCACAACACCGGCGACGATCTGCTCCGGGCGATCGCGATGCGGCTCAAGGAAAAGCTTCCGGGCAACGCCGTCTGCGGCCGCTACGACGGCGACGAGTTCGCCGTGGTGCTGCGCGCGCCGGACATGGACACCGCGGAAAAAGCCGTTCGCACGCTGGCGGCCGAGTTGACGCGGCCCTATTGGATCGACGGACAGGTGGCCCAGGTCGGCGTCACCACGGGCTTCGCCCACGTGCCGAGCGACGGCCAGACCCGCGAGGAGGCGATGCGCGGCGCGGACCTCGCGCTGCGCGCCGCCAAGCGCACGCAACGCGGCGGCATGATGCGCTTCGAGCCGGCGATGGACGTCGAATTCGACGACCGCCGCTTTCTCGAGCGCGAGCTGCGCCGCGCCATCGAGACGAAATCGCTCGACGTTCATTACCAGCCCATCGTCTCTTCCGACGGCAACCGGCTGCTGGGCGCCGAGGCGCTGCTGCGCTGGACCCATCCGGAGCGCGGCGCAATCCCGCCGGCCCGCTTTGTCGCCGTCGCCGAGCGTTGCGGGCTGATGCCGCAGCTCGGCGAGTTCGTGCTGCGCCGCGCGCTCACCGACATGAAGCGCTGGCCTGCGCTCTACATGTCGGTCAACCTTTCGCCGGTGCAGGTGCGGGCGCAGGGGCTGGTCGAGGGTATGGCGGCGATGCTCAGCGAATACGGTGTGCAGGCGTCGCGGCTTGTGCTCGAAGTCACCGAGGGCGTGCTGATCGACAATCCCGACGAGGCGAGGGCGCGGCTCGCCGGCCTCCAGGGTCTCGGAATCAAGCTCGCGCTCGACGATTTCGGCACCGGCTATTCGAGCTTGACCTATCTGCAGCGCTTCAAGTTCGACAAGCTCAAGATCGACAAGGGCTTCGTCAACCCGCTGGCGCGCGACAGCGAAAGCCAGGCGCTGGTGCAGGCCATCGTCGCGCTCGGCCGCGCGCTGAACATGACCTTGCTGGCCGAAGGCGTCGAGACCGAGGAGCAGCGCGTGCTGCTGCGGCTCGCCGGCTGCGACGAGATGCAGGGCTATCTGTTCGCCAAGCCGGCGCCGCGCGAGGTGCTGGACAAGCTGGTCGCCGAAACCGGCGACCACGCGCCTGCGGTATCCCGCGCCATCGCCTGATTCACTGACACTGCGCATCCGCTCCGCCCTATAATGCGGGAAGCCGCGTCGATCCAAGGAGCGACCATGATCCCCAATGCCTGGCAGGGCTTCGATTTCGGGCTTGGCGAGGACATCGACATGCTGCGCGACACCACGCGCGGCTTCTCCGATGAGAAGATCGCGCCGCGCGCGGATGAAATCGACAAGACCAACAAATTCCCGCGCGATCTGTGGCCGCAGATGGGCGCGCTGGGGCTCCACGGCATCACGGTCGAGGAGGAATACGGCGGCTCCGGCATGGGCTACCTGGCGCATTGCGTGGCGATGGAAGAAATCTCGCGCGGCTCGGCTTCGGTCGGCCTCTCATACGGCGCGCATTCCAATCTCTGCGTCAACCAGGTGCGGCGCAACGGCACTGACGCGCAGCGCAAGAAATACCTGCCCGGGCTGATTTCCGGCGAGCACGTCGGGGCGCTGGCGATGTCGGAGCCCGGCTCCGGCTCCGACGTGGTGTCGATGCGCACCCGCGCCGAGAAGAAGGGCGACCGCTACGTCCTCAACGGCTCGAAGTTCTGGATCACCAACGCGCCGGAGGCCAACACGCTGGTGGTCTATGCCAAGACCGATCCTAACGCGGGCCCGCGCGGCATCACGGCCTTCCTGATCGAGAAGGGAATGAAGGGCTTTTCCACGGCGCAGAAGCTCGACAAGCTCGGCATGCGCGGCTCCGACACCGCAGAGCTGGTGTTCGAGGACTGTGAGGTGCCTGCGGAGAACGTGCTCGGCAACGTCGGCGGCGGCGTCAACGTGCTGATGTCCGGCCTCGACTACGAGCGCGTGGTGCTCGCGGCCGGACCCCTCGGCATCATGCAGGCGGCGCTCGATGTGGTCGTGCCGTATCTGCATGAGCGCAAGCAGTTCGGCCAGCCGATCGGCTCGTTCCAGCTGATGCAGGGCAAGCTCGCCGACATGTATGTCGGCATGAATGCCGCCAAGGCCTACGTCTACGCGGTGGCGCGCGCCTGCGACGACGGCCGTACCACCCGCGAGGACGCTGCCGGCGCGATCCTCTATGCGGCCGAGCAGGCCACCAAGATCGCGCTCGATGCCATCCAGTGCCTCGGCGGCAACGGTTACATCAACGACTATCCGACCGGCAGGCTGCTCCGCGACGCCAAGCTCTACGAGATCGGGGCGGGGACCAGCGAGATCCGCAGGATGCTGATCGGCCGCGAGATTTTTGAGAAAACCAGCTAGCTCGGCCATTGGCCCGCTCGTGCATTGGCTGCATGGTCCGCCGGCCGAGTGTCGGCGCGGTCGGCCGTTAATGCCGCCTTAACCAAATCAGTCCACCTCATCGCCTCCAGGAATCGTACTGGGAATCGCAGGAGGCGCATGATGCGAGTGCGACTGAAGGCCGATGGACGGCTCGTCGAAATTCTTGCCGACGGCAGCGAGGCCGCGATGACTCTGCCGCCGCCCGAAGCCGACAACCGCGTGCTCGCTCCGTCGATCGCGCCGGAGCGGCCGCCGCAGGTCGACGCCAGCTACGCGCGCCGGGTGCGCTCGCAGACGCGGCTGACCCAGGCCGAGTTCGCCGCGCGCATCGGCGTGCCGATCGAGACGGTGCGCAACTGGGAGCAGGGCAAGCGCCAGCCGCGCGGTCCGGCCCGCGCGCTGCTCAAGCTGCTCGACGAGGCGCCGGAGGTGGCGTTTTCGGTGTTGAGCCGCAAGCTGAGCTAGTCGCAACGCACGACTGAACTGGTGGAAGCCGGGTTGGCAGCAACCCGGCTTTTCGTCATTTTACGGCTCCTTTCATGAGGGCCGCCGTATGACCGCCACCGTCGAATCCCATGGCGCGCGCATTCCGTTGATCGGGCTCGGCACCTGGGATCTGCGCGGCAAGACCTGCGCGAAGATGGTCGAGGAGGCGCTCAAGCTCGGCTATCGCCACATCGACACCGCGGCGATGTACGGCAACGAGGAGGCGGTCGGCGACGGCTTGCGCGCCTCGGGCGTGCCGCGCGACGAGGTCTTCATCACCACCAAGGTCTGGTCGAGCGATCTGCGCGCCCGCGACTTCGAGCGCTCGGCGCGCGACAGCATCAAGAAATTGAAACTGCCGAGCGTCGATCTGCTCCTCATCCATTGGCCCAATCCCAGCATTCCCTTGAAAGAGACCATGGGCGCGCTGTGCAAGATGAAGAGGGAGGGCGTCGCCCGTCACATCGGCGTCTCGAACTTCACAGTGGCGCTGATCGAGGAGGCGGTGGGCTACGCCACCGAGCCGCTCGTCAACAATCAGATCGAATGCCATCCCTATCTCGACCAGGGGAAGCCGATCGCCGCGAGCCGCAAGCGCGGCCTGTCGGTGACGGCCTACAGCCCGATCGCCCGCGGCCGGGTGAAGGGCGACGCGGTGCTTTCGCGGATCGGCAAGGCGCACGGCAAGACCGCGGCGCAGGTGTGCCTGCGCTATCTCGTGCAGCACGACGTGATCGTCATTCCGCGCACCAGCCGCTCCGAGCGGCTGAAGGAGAATTTCGCGGTGTTCGATTTCAAGCTGACGCCGGCGGAGATGAAGGAGATCGCGGGGCTGGCGCATCCCGGCGGCCGCG
>CAKZHN010000336.1 GCA_936924235.1 uncultured Rhodoplanes sp.
CGAGCATCAAGAGCCTCAAGGACCTCAAGGGCAAGGTTGTCTCGGTCGGCGGCCCGAAGGACATCACGCGCTTGTATGTCGATCGCATGCTGGCGCCGCATGGGCTCAAGACCGGGGACGTTGATTACGTCTTTGCCGGAGCGACCACGGCCCGCGCCCAGGCGCTGCTGAGCGGCGCGGTCGATGCCGCGATCCTGCTGCCGCCATCCAATTTTCAGCTCCAGAGCCAAGGCTTCAACGATCTCGGCCTGACGATCGAGTATGCGCCGGAACTGGCGTTCTCAGGCACGATGGCCAACAAGGCCTGGGCCGCGCGTAATCCCGATGTTATCCGGCGCGTGCTCGCTGCACACGCCAAGGCCACCGAGTTTGTCTATGACGAAAGCAACCGGGCCGAGGTGATTCAGATTCTCGTCCGGCTCAGCAGTCAGAAGGTCGATGACGTCGAGAAGGCCTACGATTTCTTCCGCAAGAACAATTTCTTCGACCGCACCGGCAAGATTTCACGGGTCAAGCTGAACGCGCTCATTGACGCATTGGTGGACCTCGGCGATCTGCCGGCGCGCGGCAATGTCGAGCGATTCCTGCTGCCGGGCGTGGCCCAGTTGTCGGACTGATCAGGGAGGGATTTGATGCGCGAGGTCATTGCGGCGCCGCTCGCGGGTCTCGATCTCCGGCAGCATTACGGGCACCATCAGTCGCCGGCCATCCGCGCCGGAGGGCTTATCTTTTGTTCAGGCATGCTGCCGCTCGATCCGCAAACCGGCGAGCGGCGCCATGGCACGCTCACCAGCGAGGCGCACGTTATTTTTGGAAACCTGAAGGCGTTGCTGGAGTCCGCCGGCTCCTCGCTCGACCGGCTCGTGCAGGTGCATGCGCTGATCTATGACAGCATCGAGTACGACGTGCTCAACCGGGTCTACCGGCAATATGTCGCGAACGGGCCGCCGGCCCGCACCGTATGGTCGGTGCAGATCGAGGCGGGTTTCAAGATCCAGCTCGACGTCACCGCGGCCGCCTGATCGCGCGCGAGAGATAAGTCAATGAGTGCACGACGTGAGATCATTCCGCCGCCGGGGCGCCCGACTGATGGGTCCAAGGCCTCAGGCCGGCCGGCGTCGATGGCTGTGAAGGCGGGGGACTTCATCTTTGTATCCGGCTTGATGGCGGTCGATTTGCACTCCGGTGAGCGCGTCGCCGGGACCACCGCAAGCGAGACTCGCCAGATTCTGACCAACCTCAAACAGTTGCTCGAGGGAGCGGGATCGTCGCTCGAAAAGGTCGTGAAGGTGAACGTGCTGTTGCACAGCATGCTGGAGGCACCGAATATGAACGAGGTCTATGCGCGCTTCTTTCCCGATCAGCCGCCGGCCCGGACCGTCTGCGGCGCACGCCTGCCCGAAGGCGTGAAGGTCATCATCGAATGCACCGCGTTGCCGTGATCCCATGACCGAAAAGCTTACACGCTCGGCGATTGAACCGAAGAATCCGCTGCTCAACGCCTCGCGCGGATCGAACCTGCCGCACGTTCCCGGGATCCGTGTCGGCGACTATCTGTTTCTGTCGGGTATGGTTCCGGTCGATCCGCAGACCGGCGAACGCAGCCATGGGCCGATCGCCGAACAGCTCCGTGTAACGCTATCCAACGTGCGGCATATGCTCGAATCCGCGGGCTCTTCGCTTGAACGCGTCGTGCGCGTACATGTCGTGCTGGCCGACATTTCACATGTGCGGGAAATGGAT
Source organism: uncultured Rhodoplanes sp. (assembly GCA_936924235.1). Lineage (GTDB taxonomy): Bacteria > Pseudomonadota > Alphaproteobacteria > Rhizobiales > Xanthobacteraceae > Z2-YC6860. The sequence goes on from CAKZHN010000336.1 coordinate 1,744, forward strand.
CGGGTGTTTCGCGAGTTTTTCCCTGTCGACCCGCCGGCGCTGATGGCTTGGTCGATGCAGCTTCGTTTCGGCAATGGTTGTGAGATCGAGTGCGTGGCCCTGGCAAATTGAACGAGAGCTGTAGCCCATTAAATCAGGCGCCCGATGCGGCGCTGCGCGGAAAACAGGATGCGTACTGCAAGGAAGCTCCCGCTTACATTTTGCCCGTAACCAATTGTTCTCGAGTGGCGCGATTTGGCGCCGTTTACATCTAGGCATTTGATTCTGCTGCCATACCACCTGCCTCTTAATCAGCGGGTCCTAGGTTCGAGCCCTAGAGCGCCCACCATTCACCTCAAGCACTTAGCTGGTGACCAAGGCGAACAGACCGCGCGCGTCTTACGGCGCGGGGCGGTGGCTAAATTGAAAGCTCGATCAGAAACGGGCCCGGCCTCCGGAAGGACTGCGTCATGAGATCGGCGCACGCCTCCAACGTATCGGCGTGCGCGGCCTCCATCCCGAAGCTCGACGCGAGCTTCACCCAACCGATGTCGGGGTTGCCGAGATCGAGCATGTTCATGGCCGTTGGTCCGGGATTGGCTCCGACCGAAAGAAATTCGCCAATCAAGATCTGATACTTCCGGTTCGACAGGATCACGGTCGTCACCGGCAGCTTCTCGCGAACCTGCGTCCACAGGCCCTGGACCGTGTACATCGCGGACCCGTCGGCTTGCAGCGCCACGACGCGGTGCTGCGCACGGCCCATGGCGCGCAGTCCGATGGCCGCGCCGACCGCGAGCGGGATGCCGGCGCCGATCGCGCCGCCCATGATCTGCAGCCAGTCATGGGGCGCGGCAGCGTGCGAGTTCTTGAAGAAGCCGCGACCGTAGCTGACCGATTCATCCACGATCACCGCGTGGTCCGGAAGGACCGCAGCAACGGTGCTGGCGAGGCCTTCCGGCGTCGGCTTCCCGGTCGGAATTTTGGGCTTGGGGCCGTTGTCGGGAATGTCGCTCGCCGGCGCGCCGAGTTCGTCGACCAGCGCTTGCAACGCGGCTTCCGCATCCTGTTCGGGCCGGGCCAGCACATGGAGTTCGGCACCCGGACGAGCGAACTGATTGGGCTTGTTCGGATAGGCGAAGAAGCCGATCGGGGGAACGGCACCGACCAGAATGATGTGCTCGAATGGAGCCAGGGCCGCGACCGCGAGGTCGTTCGCATACGGAACGCGCTCGAGCGGCAAACGCCCGCGGCCGCGTTCGGTGCGGGCGTTGGAGCCTTCCGTCATTAGCTTGGCGCCGGTTGCCGCCGCAATGCGCCAGACGAGCCGCTGCTCCCGCTCATGAACGGCCGTGCCGCCCAGTAAAAGCAGGACATTCTTCTTTTCCCGCAACACCCGGGCAGCCTGCTGCACGGCGTGTGGATCGATGGGCGGCGTCGATGGCACAGCCATCGGCGATGCAACCAGGCCTCCATCGTTCCAAGAGGTGTCGCTCGGCAGAACAAGCGTTGAAATGCCGCCAGGGGGTGTCCTGGCGGCAGCCACGGCTGCCGCTGCATCGCCGCCGACACGATCAGCCGACGCCGAGATGCGGACCCAGCTCGACACCGGCCTCGCCCAGCTTTCGACATCGGCCGTGAGAGGCGCATCGAGCGGGCGGTGGTAGGTCGCCTGATCGCCGACGATGTTGACGATGCCGGACCGGGCGCGTCGCGCGTTGTGCAGATTTGCGAGCCCGTTTGCCAGGCCGGGGCCGCAGTGGAGCAACGTCGCGGCAGGCTTGCCGGTGATCCGGTAATAGCCGTCAGCCGCACCCGTCACCACGTTTTCCTGCAGGCACAGCACACAGCGCATACCGGAAATCCGGTCGAGCGCGGCAACGAAGTGCATCTCGCTGGTGCCGGGATTGGCAAAGCACGTGTCGACGCCCGACGCCAGCAGCGTGCGGACCAGGGATTCGGCGCCGTTCAAGCTCGTCGTCCTTCTTGCTTCTGTTCGCTTGCTTCTATTCGCGCGTGGCCGTCGGCAGCCACGGCATCTCGGCGCGGCGTTTGGCCTCGAACGCCTCAATAGCGCTGCGATATTCCAGAGTCACGTCGATATCGTCGATGCCGCGCATCAGGCGATCCTTGCGCAGCGGACTGATGTCGAAGCTGTGCGCGGCGCCGTCCGGCGCGATCACCCGCTGGCCGGGAAGATCGATGGTGATTTCGCTTCCAGGCCTCGCGCGCAATTGCCGCCACAGGTCGTGGACGACCGGTTCCGGCAGGGTGATGGCCGGAATGCCATTCTGGATGCAGTTGCCCTGGAAGATCTCGGCGAAGCTCGGTCCGATCAGCGCCTTCAATCCGAAGTCCATCACCGCGAAGGCCGCGCCTTCGCGCGATGAGCCGCAACCGAAATCGGAATCCGTGACCAGAATCCTGGCGTCACGATAGGCCGGCTGGTTGGTCGGGAAATCCGGCTTTGGATTGCCCTTCTCATCGAAGCGGAGGTCGTAGAGAAACGCCTCGCCGTAGTCGTGACCCGGGCGCCGATGGCGGCGCATATAACGCCCCGGCAGGATCATGCCGGTATCGATCTTGGCGATCTCGAGCGGCGCGGCGACGGCGGTCAGGACGGTGAAGGGCTGCATCACATGCTCCGCACGTCGGCGAGGCGGCCGTGCACGGCGGCGGCGGCGACCATCGCCGGACTCATGATGTGGGTGAGAGCGCCGCGGCCCTGGCGGCCTTCGAAGTTCCGATTGGTCGTCGAGGCACATCGCTCGCCGGGGGCAATCAGCTCTCCATTCGAGCCGTTGCACATCGAGCAGCCCGGATCGCGCCATTCCAGGCCGGCATCGAGGAATATCGTGTGCAGGCCTTCGGTCTCGGCCTGGCGCTTCACGCCGTGCGATCCCGGCGACACCATCCCCGGCACGCTGACCTTGCGGCCTTTGAGCACATTCGCCGCAGCCCGCAAATCTTCGATGCGCGAGTTGGTGCAGGAGCCGATGAAGACGCGGTCGATCGCGACCTGCTGCAAAGGCGTCATCGGCGTGAGCTTCATGTAGTCGAGCGCGCGTTCGACATGGCGGCGGCGATCGCTGTCGCCGATGCTGGACGGATCCGGCACCACACCATCGACAGGTGAGCAGTCCTCCGGGCTTGTGCCCCAGGTCACCATCGGCGCGAGCTGGGCGGCATCGAACGACAGCTCGCGATCGAACCGTGCGCCGGCGTCGCTCGGCAACGTGCGCCAATAGCCCATCGCCTTGTCCCAGTCCGCGCCCTTCGGCGCATAGCGCCGGCCGTTGAGGAATTTATATGTGGTCTCATCGGGCGCGATCATGCCGATGCGTGCGCCACCCTCGATCGACATGTTGCAGATCGTCAGCCGGCCTTCCATCGACATCGAACCGATGGCGGTGCCCGCGTACTCGACCGCATAGCCGGTGCCGCCGCCGACACCGATGCGGTTGATGATCGACAGGATCACGTCTTTCGCGGTCACGGCGGGGGGCAAAACGCCGTCGATCGAGATCCGCATGGTCTTGGGCTTCTTCAGCCACAAGGCCTGCGTGGCGACGACGTGGCGGAGTTGCGTGCCGCCCCCGATCGGCACGGCCAGCACGCCGCAGGCGCCATGGGTTGCGGTGTGCGAGTCGTTGCAGCTGATCAGCATGCCGGGCTGCGAAATGCCGAGCTCCGGCCCGATCACGTGGGCGATGCCCTGGTCCGGGTGATACCAGCCGATATGCGGCAGCTTAAATTCCGTCGCGTTCTCGTCCATCATTTCGACGACGCGTCGAATTTCCGGGTTCGGCATGCCGGCGGTGCCGCGGTCGCGGTTGATGGTCGGCAGATAATGGTCGGTCACAGCCATATGCTGCTGCGGGCGCCGGGAGGTGCGGCCTTCCATGCGAAGCTGATCGAACGCCAGGAACGATTGGCCTTCGTTGATCATGTTGAAATCGACGTAGAGCAGCTCCTCGCCTTGCGGCGAGACCACGATCACGTGCTCGGCCCAGATTTTCTCGAACAGGGTGCGCGGGTTCATTGCAGCATCCCGAGCTCGGAGAGAATGGCGCGGTTCTCGTCGTAATCATCCTGCATCCACTTCACCGTATCGGGATAGCGGATCGGCTGTGGCACCCAGAAGTTCAGCGCAAGATCCTTCTTGAAATCCTCGTCCTCGAGCACCTTGTCGAGCGCCTTCATCCAGAAGTCGATTTGCGCTTGTTGGAGGCCGAGAGGCACCAGCACGGTGTAGGAGTTCGGCGTGACGACGTCGAGGCCTTGCTCGCGCACGGTCGGATACTTCGCAAGCTCGCCCGGAAGCCGCTGCGGCGCTGCGATGCCGAGCATGCGCAGCTTTCCCGATTGGATCAGCGGGTAGGGGCTGCCGATCGAGGTGAGGCCGACGTCGATGTGGCCGCCGGCCGCCTGCGCTGCGACATCGGAGCCCGAGTTGAAGACCACGGTGACAAGCTGCTTCGGCGACGCGCCGACCGCCTTGCCGACATTGACGACCGAGACATGCAGCGGACTGCCCAGGCCGACCGGGAACGCGAAGGTCACCGAGCCCGGGTCTTTCTTGAGACGGTCCCGCACATCGACCATGCTCTTGATCGGGCTCTCGACAGAAGTGAAATAGGCCTGCCAGGCGTCAAACAGCTTCATCAGCGGGGTGAACTGCTTGTGGAGCTGCGAGCCGTTGCGGGCGATGGCGTTGATGAAGCTTCCGGAGGCCAAGCCGATCTCGTTGGCGTCGCCCTTCTTTTGCGCCAGGTAGTTGATGGCGATGGTCTGCGCCGCGCCGGGCTTGTTGAGAACGGTCATCGAGTCGACCAGCTTCTCCTTGACCAGCACGTGCTGAATGGCCCGCGCGATACGGTCGTTTTCGCCGCCTGCGCCGGCGCCGACCACGAATTCGACGTTGCCTTCGGGCCGCCAGCCCTGGGCATGGCTCTGCGTCGTGGCAGCCGTGAGAATGACAGCGGTCAGCATCACCCTTGCGAGTGGCATGAAACTCCTCCCGATTTCCAACCAGCAGGCTGTTTTGTGCGTTTTGCAAACGGCTTATACTAAGTATAAATAACTTGGATTCCGGCACAAGCCCTGGATTCGCGGGCGCGACACAAAGATCTTCATGCCTAGAAAGTCGAAAACAGCCGGCTCGCCGGCGGCCATCGCGGGGCAATTGGTTCCAAGCCTGACGATGCGCGCCATCGAAGCGTTCGTGGCGGTCGGCACGACCGGGAGCATGGTGGCGGCGGCGAAGAAGCTCGGCCTCACCCAGCCGGCCGTTTCACAGATCATCGGCTCGCTGGAGGCGGCACTCGGGATACAACTGTTCGACCGCTCGGTGCGCCCGCCGGCCCTGACGCTGCAGGGCGCAACGCTGATCAAGGATGCGACCGCCATCACCGATGCGATCGGCAAGTTCCAGGACGCGGTCCGGCTCGGCTCTTCCGCGCGGCTGCCGCTCCTTCGCATCGGTATGCTCAACAGCTTTGCCGCCAGCATGGGGCCGTACGTCATCAAGCGGTTGCAGGACGTGGCGGTCGAATGGGCGATCGATTCCGGGTTCCGCGCGACGCGCTTCCAGTCGGTCGTGGATCGCGAATTCGATTTCATCATCACCGCGGACGAGGGAGCGATTCCCGATGGCGTGAAAGCCATGCCGGTCCTCACCGAGCCGTTCCTGATCGTCGCGCCGTCCAGCTTTCGCGACGGCGCCGTGAAGCAGTTGGGCACGAGCCTCGATCTGATCCGCTTCGGCCGCGATCCGGTCCTGCATTCACGGATCGACCAGATGCTGCAAAGGCACGGCATCGCACCGCAGCGCCGCTACCATCTCGATACCAACGAGGCGGTGCTGACCATGGTGGCCATGGGCTTGGGCTGGTCGATTCTCCCGCCGCTTGCCGTGTTCAAGGCGATCGAGCGGGGCGGCGACATTCGGGCTTTGCCGTTTCCCGGCAAGGCGCTTCATCGCACGCTTTATGTCGTGTCGCGGAAGAACGAGGGACTTCAGATCGCGGCAAAAATTCGCGATGCCGCCATCGAAGCGCTGCAGCGGGCCTTTCTCCCACGAGTCCGCACCGCCATGCCCGAGATCGCGCGCCAGATCACGCTGCACGGCAAAGCCCGGTAACTGCTGGACACACAGGTGTCACGCGTATGCTGCACTGCGACCGATTACGGAACCGATCAGCATCGCCGGTCTGCATGGCCAATTTTGCATTGAAGCTTGTCGCCTGTAATCTTTTTGTGGGCGTAAGATAAAAAACGAACATGAAGATGCGTCGGGTCGCCGTACTGAGTCTTTGTTGGGTGATCGGTTCGATGGCGGCGGCATCTGTCGCCTCGGCCGAGGACTTTCCCGCGCGGCCGGTCAAAATCATCGTGCAGACCGCAGCCGGCAGTTCGCTCGATGTCATGGCGCGCTCGATTGCGGAACCGCTGTCGCAGATCTGGAAACAGCAGGCCATCGTGATCAACCAGGCCGGCGCCGGCGGCCTGATCGCGGCGCGTGCGCTCGCAGCGTCGCCCCCTGACGGTTACACGCTGTTCCTGGCTGGCGGCTCGGTGTTCGTCGCGCTGCCGGAGGTCAATCCCAACCTGCCGTTCGATGTCACCGAGTTCGCTCCGATCGGCTTTGCGGCCGAGCAGCCTTATGCGCTGCTGGCGTCCAAGACCCTCGATGTGAAATCGACGTCCGACCTGATCGAATATTCCAAGAAGCAGCCCAGCGGACTGGATACGGTGGCGGGCACACGAGGCGGCCTGCAGCACCTGACCGTGGAGTGGTTTCGCAAGAAGAGCGGCGCCAAGCTCAACATGATCCACTATCCCGGGCCGGCGCAGGCGATGAATGATTTCCTCACGGGCCGGGTGCCGATGATGATGCAGACGCTGGCCCCCGTCGCGGGCGTCATCGCATCGGGCGAGGCGAAGCTGCTTGCGGTGGCCTCGGAAGCGCGACTGCGAGGTCTCCCGGACACGCCGACGGTGGCGGAGACGCTGCCGGGCTTCACCTCGTCCGGCTGGTCGATTCTGGTGGCGCCGAAGGGCACGCCCGCCGATATCGTCGAGAAGATCAACCGCGACCTGCGCGCGGCGCTGGCGCGGCCGGACATCGTCGAAAGGCTCGAAAAGCAGGGCAACTACACACGGCCGATGAGCCCGGATCAGTTGGCCCAATTCGTCCGCAGCGAACGCGCAACCTGGGTGCCGATCGTCAAAGACATCGGCCTTGCTGCGGCCCACTGAGCAATGACCATGTCCGACCAGCCCTCGACCGGCGCCGCTGAAGCCTCCCGCCACACCCGGATGCAGAACGGCAACCGCTTCAAGCTTGGCCTGTTCGGCATGAACTGCTCCTGCTCGATCGGCACGACTGCGCCGGAGCGCTGGAACGCCGGATGGCCGGAAACCCGCGAGGCGGCGCGGCTTGCCGACGCCGCGGGTCTGGAGTTTCTGCTGCCGATCGCGCGCTGGCTCGGCTACGGCGGGACCACCGACCGCCACGGCACGAGCTTCGAGACCATGTCCTGGGCTTCGGCGCTGCTCGCTTCGACCAAGGACATCGTCACTTTCGCGACCGTGCACGTGCCGCTGATCAATCCGATCTTCGCGGCGAAATCCTGCGTCACGGCGGATCATGTCGGCCGCGGCCGCTTCGGCCTGAACGTCGTCTCCGGGTGGAACACCGCGGAGTTCGCCATGTTCGGCGCGGAACTTCGCGAGCACGATGACCGCTACGGCTACAGCGAGGAATGGGTCTCGGTCCTCAAGAAGCTGTGGTCGGAAGACAAGCCGTTCGACTACAGCGGGAAACATTTCAACATCAAGAACGCCAGCGCCAAGCCGAAGCCCTGGGGCGGTACGCGGCCGCTGTTGATGAGCGCGGGCTCCTCGCCGACCGGCCGCGCGTTCGCCACGCGCCATGTGGACTGCCTGTTCATGGTGATCCCCGACGAGAAAAAGCTCGCTGACGAGATTGCTGTGCTGAAGTCCGGCCGAAAGGGGCTTGGCGTGTTCGCCAGCGGCCATCTGATGTGCCGGGCGACCCCGAAGGAGACCAAGGAGTACTACCACTATCTCGTTCACGAAAAGGGCGACTGGGAGGCCGCGGAGGCGGCGATCCGCAAACGGATCGCCGGCGACACCCGTTCGATGCCGCACGATGTCATCCGCGGCATGATGGAGCGCTTCATCAGCGGCGGCGGCACCTTCCCGGTGATCGGCAGCTACGACGAGGTCGCGGCGAAATTCAAGTTCCTGTCGGATGCGGGCCTTGACGGCATGGCGATCGCCACCGTGAACTACGTGCAGGAAATGCCGATCATCCAGAACGAAGTGCTGCCGCGGCTGGAACGGCTTGGCCTGCGCCAGAAGCTGCATTGAGGAAGACGCCGTGACGACCCGCTCGACCCGGATGCAGAACGCCAACAAGTTCAAGCTCGGCCTGTTCGGCATGAACTGCTCGGGGTCGTTCGCCACGCTTGCGCCGGAACGCTGGCTGGCCGGCTGGGACGAAAATCTCGAAGCGGCGAAGCTCGCGGACGAAGCCGGGCTGGAATTCGTCCTGCCGATCGCGCGGTGGATCGGCTACGGCGGCCAGACCGATCGTCAGGGCACGAGCTTCGAGTCGCTGTCGTGGGCCTCGGCGCTGCTTGCCGCGACCGACGAGATCGTCGCGTTCTCGACGATCCACGTGCCGCTCATTCATCCGGTGTTCGCCGCAAAATCCATGGTGACGGCGGACCACGTGGGGCAGGGACGGTTCGGCATCAACATCGTTTCCGGCTGGAACATCGAAGAATTTGCCATGTTCGGCATACCGATGCGCGAGCATGACGAGCGCTATGTCTATTCAGCCGAATGGGTCAAGGTGCTGAAGAAGATCTACAGCGAAACCGAGCCCTTCGATTTCGAAGGCAAATACTTCAACCTGAAGAACGTTGCGGCAAAGCCGAAGCCCTGGGATCCCGGTCTTCCGATGCTGATGAGCGCCGGCTCGTCGAAGGCCGGCCGCAGCTTTGCGATCAACAACGTCGATTGCCTGTTCATGGTGATCACCGAAGAAGCCAAGATCGAGTCCGATGTGGCGGCGGTGAAGGCCGTGCCAGGCGCCGACCAATGCGGCCTCTTTGCCAGCGGCCATCTGCTGTGCCGCCGCACGCCCAAGGAGACCGAGGAGTACTACCACTATCTCGTGCGCGAGAAGGGCGACTGGGAGGCGGCCGAGCAGATCATCGCCAAGCGCGCCGCCGGCGGCTCGCAATCGATGTCGCCGGACATCCTGCGCAAGGCCAAGGAGCGGGTGATCGCCGGAGGCGCGACCTTCCCGGTGATCGGCAGCTACGATCAGGTGGCCGAGAAATTCTTAAGGCTGTCCAACGCCGGCCTCGACGGCATGGCTGTGATTCTCGTCAACTACGTCAACGAAATGCCGGTGCTGCGTGACGAAGTGCTGCCGCGGCTCGAGCGGCTGCAGCTTCGCCAGGCCCGGCATTAGGGAGAGAACACATGAGCGCGTTGCGCGACAAATACGCCATCGTCGGCACCGGCAAGAGCCGGCTCGGGCAGGTCGGCCTGAACTCTCTCCAGCTCCTGGAGGAGGCCATCAACAACGCGCTCAAGGAAGCGGGGCTGACCAACAAGGACGTCGACGGCGTCGTGGTGCGCGGCGCCGACGACATCTATTCCCACCATCAGATGATCGCCCAGCGGCTTGGCGTCGACGCGAGCTTCAGCACCTCGCTCGACAACGGCGGCGCCAGCCAGATCCTTTCCATCATCCTTGCCGTGATGGCGATCGAGGCCGGCCTCGCCAACGTCGTGGTCTGCGGCTATGGCCGCGATTCATGGTCGCGGACCCATACGCGGGGCGGCACGGGCATTCCGACCAACGATCTCATTCCGGCGGCGCAGCGGCCGAAGGAGCATGGTCCCGAGTTCGGCCATTTCGGCGCGGTATCGCAGCACGCCTTCGGCGCGCGGCGTCACATGTTCGAGTACGGCACGACGCGCGACGATTTCGCCGCGATCGCGACCGCATTCCGCGAGCATGCGCTGCGCAATCCCGAAGCGCAGATGAAGAAGCCGATGACCGTCGACGACTATTACAAGGCGCGGCTGGTCGTCGATCCGTTCTGCATGTTCGATTGCAGCCTCAATAGCGACGGCGCCGGTGCCGTGGTGGTGACCTCGACCGAGCGCGCGCGGTCGCTCAGGCAGAAACCAGTGCTGATCAAGGGCTTTGCCACCCACAACAACACCAAGGGCTGGATCGAGGAGGATCACATGCTCTCGACCGGCGCCGACGAGAGCGGCAAGCGCGCCTTCAAGATGGCGGGGCTCGGGCCCAAGGACGTCGACACCGCGCAGATCTACGACTGCTTCACCTACATGGTGCTGACGCAGCTCGAGGACTACGGCTTCTGCAAGAAAGGCGAGGGTGGCGCCTTCGTCAGCTCCGGCGCGCTGCGGCTGGGCGGCGTGCTCCCGACCAACACCTCCGGCGGCCAGCTCTCCGAGGCCCATGTCGAGGGCATGCTGCAGATCGTCGAAGGCGCGCGGCAGCTGCAGGGCGTCTACGGCCCCGACCGGCAGGTGAAGGACGCCGAGATCGCGCTGGTCAGCGGCCACGGCGGCAACCAGGTCTGCCATTCGACGCTGATCCTCGGGAGGGCGTGATGAACGACTACAAGAAGCCCATACCGGTGCCCTCGGCGGAGTCGCAGCCCTATTGGGACGGCCTGCGCGAGCAGAGGCTGATGATGCCGCGCTGCGACGATTGCGAGAACTACTGGTTTCCCCCGTCGCTGCTGTGCCCGCGCTGCAATTCGGCGAATTGGCGCTGGACGAAAACCAGCGGCCGCGGCCGCATCTACAGCTATGTGGTCTATCACCGGGTCTACCATCCGGCCTTCGCTCAGGATGTGCCGTATACGGTGGCAGTGATCGAGCTCGACGAGGGCCCGCGGATGTACAGCAACGTGATCGGCGTGCCGCCTGACCAGCTCAGCTGTGATATGAAGGTCGAAGTGGCTTACGAGCCGATCACAGCTGAGATCACGCTGCCGAAGTTCAAGCCGATCGCCGCGCCGGCGTGAAGGAGTTTCTCGCATGAGCGCCGGCTCCCTCGACGGCATCCGGGTCCTCGAATTCGCCAACTATGTGAGCGGGCCGTTTGCCGGCATGCTGCTCTCGGACCTGGGTGCCGAGGTCATCAAGGTCGAGACGCCGGACGGCGGCGATCCGTTCCGGATGTGGGGCAAGACCGACTACAACGGCACCTTCGGCTCGATGAATCGCAACAAGAAGAGCGTCACGCTCGACTTGAAAAGCAAAGACGGGCAGGCGACGGCGCGCAAGCTCGCGCTCACCGCCGACGTCATCATCGAGAACTTCCGTGCCGGCGCAATGGAACGCCTTGGACTCGGCTACGATGCGCTCGCTGTCGATAACCCGAAGCTGGTCTATTGCTCGATCACCGGCTTCGGCTCGGACGGGCCTTATCGCAACCGGCCGGGTTACGATACGGTAGGGCAGGCGATGTCGGGCCTTCTCGCGGTGCTGACCGACCGCAAGGCGCCGCAGCCGATGGGCATCTCGCTGTCGGATCATCTCTCCGGCACATTCGCCGCGTATGGCATTCTCGCTGCGCTGATGGCCCGCAACACGACCGGCCGCGGGCAGAGGGTCGAGACGTCGCTGCTGCAGGCGACGCTGGCGTTCCTCGGCGAGAACGCGGCGAACTATTTCGAGGACGGCCGTGTGCCGTCGCGCGCGACGCGATGCCAGCGGGCGCAGGTCTTTGCCTTCACGGCAGGCGACGGGTTGCCATTCGTGGTGCATCTGTCGTCGCCGGAAAAGTTCTGGCAGGGCCTGCTGGCGGTGATCGGTCGGCCCGACTTCGCCACCGACGAGCGGTTCAAGACCCGGGAGATGCGGGTCAGGAACTACGACGCGCTGAGTGCAGAATTGACCGGGGCCTTCCAGAAGAAGCCGCGGGCGGACTGGCTTGGGCTTCTGGAAAAGCAGGACGTGCCGTCCGGCCCGCTCAACACCATCGACGAGGTGTTCGCCGATCCGCAGGTCGCGGCTCTCGACATGCGGAAGAACCTGCCGCATCGCAGCAGGGGCACCGTGTCGGTGGTCGGCAATCCGGTGCGGCTCAGTGCCACGCCGCCGCGCGTTGAAACGTCAGCGCCCGATCTGGGACAACACAACGACGAGCTGCTGCGCGGACTAAAATAACTGCCGCGCAGAATCACAGGGAGGACGTCGCATGAGCGCTGCGGCTTTGATCCGAACCGGCTTCGCGGTTGCCGGCGCGCTTGCAGCGTTTGCTGCCGGGCCTGCCTTCGCCCAGTCCTCCGACAATCCGGCGATGTATCGCGGGCCGGACCGCGAGCAGCGCCTGCTCGAGGGCGCGCGCAAGGAAGGCCAGGTCATGGTGTACTCATCCATGATCGCCGACCAGGCGCTGCGGCCCCTGATCGACGGCTTCCAGAAGAAATATCCCTTCATGAAGCCGCAATACGTGCGCGACGACCCGCCACAACAGCTGCAGAAGATGCTGGCGGAATCGCGCGCCGGCCGCATGGTCGCCGACGTTCTTGAAAGCACCAGCCTGGAGGTGCCGGTGCGCGCGGCCAACATCAATCAGCCGTTCTGGTCGCCGGAAATCGAAGCCTACGCGCCCGAGCGGCGCGATCCGCAGAATTTTTGGGCGCCGACGCGGTTCAGCTACCTTGGCGCTTGCTACAACACCAATCTGGTCAAGCCCGCCGATCTGCCGAAGAGCTTTGACGACTTTCTCGATCCGAAATGGAAAGGCAAGACGGTGTGGTCCGGCACCGTGATCGGCGCCATGCTGTTCATCACCGGCGTCCGCAATTTCATGGGCGAAGACAAGGCGCGCGTCTATCTCGAAAAGCTCGCCAAGAACGACATCGTCACGATCCCGTCGGCCAATCGCGTCATCGTCGACCGCGTCATGGCGGGCGAATATGCACTCTGCCTTGACGCCTTCCTGCACCATCCCATCATCAGCGCACGCAAGGGCGCGCCGGTCGCGCCGCTGCCGATCGAGCCGGTGCTCACCGTGGTGAGCTCGGTGATGCTGCCGAAGGCGCCGCCGCACCCGTATTCGGCAATGCTGTTTATCGACTATCTGCTGTCCAAGGACGGCCAGGAGCGGCTGCGCGATGCCGAATATTTCCCGGCGCGGCTCGACGTGTCCGCGCTGCCCGACCTCGACAAGATCGTGCCGCACAAGATCGGCCTGAAGGAGAACTTCATCGATCCGGTCAAGATCAACGCCGATCTCGCCAAGACGCGGCAGATTTACCAGGAGCTGTTCGTCAAGTGATCGGCGGCGCCATGCCGGGAGAGATGCGTTGGACGGCATGACCCTGACACTCGGACAAGTTCGCGGCCGCGCTTCGATCTCCCGCCGCGGCTCGCTGCCGGTCGTGATCCTGATCGTACTGCTGGCCGCCGGCATCATTCCGCCGTTCGTGTTCCTGCTCTATTCGAGCCTGCATCACCTCGATTCCGAAGGTGCGTTCGGCGCCTTCACCTTCGCCCATTTTGCCGCGATCTTTGGGAGCCGCTCCTTCGGCTCGACGCTGCTCAACAGCCTGATCTATTCGTTCGGCTCGGCACTGCTGGCACTGGTGATCGGCGCGGCGCAAGCCTGGCTCGCGGAGCGCACCGACGCGAGCCTGCGCCAGCTTCTCTACGTGGCCTCGATCGTGTCGCTCGGGATTCCTTATGTGCTCTATATCGTCGCCTGGCTGCTGCTGCTCGGCAAAGCCGGCCCGGTCAACCTGCTGCTGCAGCAGGTGTTCGGCGGCACCACGCCCTATATCAACGTCTATTCGCTCGGCGGGATGATCTTTGTCGAAGGGCTGCTGTGGTCGCCGCTGGCCTTCCTGCTGCTGTCTCCGGTGTTCAGGAACTCCGACGCGTCGTTCGAGGAGGCTGCCAGTATCTGCGGCGCGGGCCTCGTCGCAACGCTCCGCCACGTCACACTCGGCATGGCGCGCCCGGCGCTGCTGGCGCTTGGTCTCCTGGTGTTCATCAAGGCATCCGAGGCTTTCGAGGTTCCGGCTCTGGTCGGCCTGCCGGGATCCGCGCGGGTTTTCACCAGCACGATCTACACCGAGCTGACGCTCGCGATTCCGCCGAACAGCGGCATGGCCGCAGCCTTCGGCGTGCTGCTGCTCGTCATCATGGCGGTGCTGCTGCAGGTCTACGCCCGGATCGCGGCGCAGAGCCACCGCTACCAGACCGTGACCGGAAAGAACTTCCGCCCGCGCGTGACGCGGCTGGGCCGCTGGCGCTACGCGGCCGGCGCGCTGATCGCCGCCATTCCGCTCGTGGTCGTCGTCATCCCGCTCGCGACGATCCTTTGGGCCGCCTTGCTGCCCTTCTATCAGCCCTTCAGCATCAAGGCGCTGCCGCTGCTCGGCGTCGCCAATTTCGTGCAGGTGCTCCATTCGCCGTCGTTTCAGGGCGCGATCGCAAACACGCTCATTCTGGGAGCTTCCGTTGCGACCCTCGTCACGGCGCTCTCTGCGGTCGCGGGGTGGTGCGTCGCGCGGCGGATGCCCGGTGGCCGGCTGCTCGATGCGCTCGTGGCGCTGCCGCTGGTGTTTCCCGCAATCGTGCTGGGCCTCGCATTCCTGGAAATCTTCGTCCATGGCGGCGGCGGGATCTACGGCACACTGCTGTCGCTCGTGATCGTCTCCGTCATTGCCTACATGCCCTACGGCCTGCGCTATGCGCAGCTCGGCGTCATCCAGATCCATCCCGAGCTGGAGGAGGCCGCCGCGGTCGCCGGTGCCCGGCGGGCCATGGGCTTCATCCGCGTCGTCCTTCCGCTCCTGGTCCCGGCGCTGATCTCGTGTTGGCTGTTCATCTTTCTGCTTGCGGTGCGTGCCGTGTCGTTGCTGCTGCTGCTGACCGGTTCGGACTCCCAGATCGTGTCGGTGGCGCTGTTCGACCTCTGGAACAACGGACAGATCGGCGAGGTCGCGGCGCTGGGCTGCATCTGGACCGCCGTGATGACCGTGTTCAGTGTCGCCTTTCTCGTCGTCGCGCGCCGCTATCAACTGCCGATCGGCTGAACCTTCGCCGGAGCGTCTGTCGTGCTGAACGTGGAGAATCTGACGAAGGTCTATACCGCAGGCGAGAGCGGCGGCGGTATTCGCAATATTGGCTTCGGTGTCGCGGCTGGCGAATTCTACACGCTCCTCGGTCCGTCCGGCTGCGGCAAGACCACGACGCTTCGATCAATCGCCGGCCTTGAGGAACCCTCGTCCGGGCGCATGACGATCGCCGATCAGGTCGTTTTCGATGCAGATGCGCGGGTTTTTGTGCCGGCCAATCAACGCGGCCTTGGCATGGTGTTCCAGTCCTATGCGATCTGGCCGCATATGGATGTCTTCGAGAACGTCGCCTTTCCGCTGCGGAGGGGACGGGGCGAGCGCTGCGGCGCAGCCGAAATCCGCAAGCGCGTGACGCGTACGCTCGAAACCATGGGCCTTGCGGGCCTTTCGAACCGCTCCGCGGCGCAATTGAGCGGCGGCCAGCAGCAGCGGCTGGCGCTGGCGCGGGCGCTGGTCGCGGAGCCGCGCCTGCTCCTGCTCGACGAGCCGCTCAGCAATCTCGACGCGGCGCTGCGCGAAAAGATGCGGATCGAGCTGCGTCGCCTGCAAAAGGAGGTCGGCGTCACGACCATTTACGTGACGCACGACCAGTCGGAGGCGCTGGCGCTGTCGGATCGCATTGCCGTGATGCAGGACGGCCGGATCGCCCAGATCGGCACGCCGCATCAGATCTATCACCAGCCGGACAGCGCCTTCGTCGCGACATTCGTCGGGCGCAGCAATCTTCTGCGCGGTCGGCTCCTCGAGCGCGATCCGCAGAGCGAAGGCATACGGATCGCGACCGCGCTCGGCCCTGTGCTGTGCAAGGCGCCATATGCGGCCAAGGGCGAGCCGAGCGCCGTGCTGGTCCGTCCGGAGCATGTTGTCCTGGCGGCCGTGGAGGCTGAAGGGCAGACGCTCAATCGATTTCGTGGACGCGTGTCACAGGTTGCGTTTCTTGGCGAAGCCATCGAATGCATCGTGCGCGTGGGCGACATCGAGATCGTGGCGAGGAGCATGGCTGGACGGTACGATGGATCTGAATTCGTCGATGTCATCTTTCCTCCGGAAAGAGCGTTGGCGATCGACGCAGGGCAGGCATAAGGGATTCTGCCCGCAGCGGTGAAAGTCACCAGGCCGCTTGACGGCAGGCCTGAACAACAGCGCCGGACCAATGAGGCGCGCATCGAGGGAGGAGCATTCGATGGTGTATCGAGTGGCTTTCATGTTCTTGCTTCTGCTCGCGTCGGGCGCGCAGGCGCAAGACTTCCCGACCAAGCCGCTGCGCTTTGTCGTACCCTATGCGGCCGGCGGCAGCGGCGATCTGCTCGCCCGCTTGCTGGGCGACAAGCTGTCGAAGCTTTGGGGACAGCAGGTGGTCGTCGACAACAAGCCCGGCGCGGGCGGCCTCATCGGCACCGAAGCTGCGGCCCGCGCGGAGCCGGACGGCTACACCATATATCTGGCGACCGACGGTCCGACCACGATTGCGCCGACGCTGCACAAGAAGCCGCTGCCCTACGATTTCAGAAAAGACTTCGCGCCGGTGTCGATGATGGCGGTCGGCCCCCAGATCCTGCTGACGAGCCGCAAGCTGCCCGCGAGCAACCTGAAGGAGTTTATTGCGCTCGCGAGCAAGGACCCCGGGAAATACAACTTTGCATCGATCGGCATCGGCAGCGCGCCGCACCTGGCCGCCGAACTGCTTTTGTCGCTCGCGGACATCAAGCTGACGCACGTGCCGTTTCGCGGCTCGTCGCAGCAGGCCATCACGGCCCTGATCCAGGGTGACGTCGACATGTTCGTGGTTGGCACCTCGACCGCGGCGCCGTTCGTCAAGGCCGGAACGGTGCGTGGGCTCGCCGTTACGGCGCCGAAACGGATCGACAGTCTTCCCGACGTGCCGACCTTTACAGAAGAGGGCTTGCCGAGGATGGACTATATCCTCTGGTTCGCCGTGCTGGCTCCGAGCGGCACGCCGGCTGCGATCATCACCAAGCTGCAGGACGGTATTGCCAAGGTGAGCGATGACCCGGACTACAAGCAGCAGCTTCACGACCGGGGTTTCGAGGCGGCGGTCAACACTCCCGAACAACTGTCGGAATTCCTCCAGAAGGATTTCCAGAAATTCCAGGTTCTGATCGGAAAGCTGGGCCTGAAGGTCGATTGATTGTGCGGCGCTTCATTCAAGAATGAAAGCGTACATCAACCCGCTGCTGCATCCTGCAGCGGGGCCCGGCTCAGCTCGTTGCCGGCGGCGATCGCCTTCTGCAGAAGCCGCACGAGTTCGCTTGCCTCCTTGCCGCTCAGGCCGCGCAACAGGATCTGCTGCGCGCTCTCGACCGCCGGCGTGCTGCCGCGCAAGGTCCGCCGTCCCGCAGCCGTGATCGTCAGCTCCCGGGCCCGCCGGTCGCGGCTGCTTTCCTGCCGCGTGATCAGGCCCTTCTGCACCAGGCGGTCGACCACGCCGGTGATGGTGGTGCGGTCGTAGGCGATCAGCCCGGCGAGGGTGACCTGGTCGACCCCGGGATTGTCGCCGACCACCGCCAACGCCACGTATTGCACGGGCGTCAGGTCGTATCCCGCCGCCTCGACCTCGGCCAGGAACACCGCAACCGCGATCTGCTGGAAGCGGCGGGCCAAGTGGCCGGGCATTTCATTGGTCGCGTTCACCGGAATTCTCCTCGGCGGGCTACTTGACCAGCATACTGATAATCAGCATACTGAGCAATAGGGAGAAAACGATCATGCAGTTTCATCTCAATGGATTCGAGCCTGGCGACCCTGAGATAGCTGATGCGTCGGAGCGGTATCCGGCCTCCGGAGCGCAAGGCGCCGTCCCCACGGAGGTCGATGTTCTGATCGTGGGCTGCGGCCCGGCAGGCCTGACGCTTGCGACGCAGCTCTCGGCATTTCCCGACATCAAGACCTGCATCGTCGAGCAGAAGCCGGGCCGCATGCTGCGCGGCCAGGCGGACGGCATCGCCTGCCGCACGATGGAGATGTTTCATGCCTTCGGATTCAGCGAGCGCGTGCTGAAGGAAGCCTGCTGGATCAACGAGACGACGTTCTGGAAACCGGAAGACAAGAAGCCCGACAACGTGATCCGCAGCGGCTGGATCCAGGACGTGGAGGACGGCCTGTCGGAATTCCCGCATGTGGTGCTGAACCAGGCGCGCGTGCACGATTTCTATCTCGACACCATGCGCCGCTCCGCCTCCAAGCTCGAGCCGCATTACTCGCGGCGCCTCGTTTCGGTTCAGCCCGCGGCCGCCGGCAGCGGCGACATGCGCGTCACCGTCACGCTCGAACGGCTCGATCCCGGCCACGAGGGGAAGACTGAGACGGTCAAGGCCCGCTATGTGGTCGGCTGCGACGGCGCGCGCAGCACCGTGCGCACCTCGATCGGCCGCGAGCTTCACGGCGACTCCGCGAACCACGCCTGGGGCGTGATGGACGTGCTGGCGGTCACCGACTTCCCGGACATCCGCTGCAAGTGCCTGATCCAGTCCGCGCACGAGGGCAACATTCTCATCATCCCGCGCGAGGGCGGTTATCTCGCCCGCTTCTACGTCGAGCTCACCAAGCTCGAATCCGGCGAGCGGGTCGCCAACCGCAACATCACGCTGGAAGAGCTCATCGCCAAGACACAGAAAATTCTCCATCCGTACAAGTTCGAGGCCAAGGAAGTTCCGTGGTGGTCGGTCTACGAGATTGGCCAGCGCCTCACCGACAAGTTCGACGACGTGCCGGAAGGCGAGACCGCGACGCGGCTGCCGAGCGTGTTCATCGCGGGTGATGCCTGTCACACCCACAGCCCGAAGGCCGGGCAGGGGATGAACGTCTCCATGCAGGATGCGTTCAATCTCGGATGGAAGCTCATCTCGGTCCTGCAGGGGCGCTGCCCGCCCACTCTGCTGCACACTTACTCGGCGGAAAGACGCGCCATTGCCAAGGAGCTGATCGACTTCGATCGCGAATGGTCGGCGATGCTCGCCTCGACGCACGGCGAGGGCAGCGGCGCTGATCCCGCCACGACGCAAAACTATTTCATCCGGCACGGGCGCTACACCGCCGGCACGGCGACGCACTACAGTCCGTCGCTGCTCACCGGCGGCGACAGCCATCAGCATCTCGCCAAAGGATTCGTTGTCGGGACGCGTTTTCACTCCGCGCCCGTCATCCGTCTCGCGGATGCCAAGCCGATCGAGCTCGGTCATGTCGGCCGGGCGGACGGACGGTTTCGGATCTTCGCGTTTGCCGGATCGGACGATCCGGCGGCGCGCAGCTCCGCCATCCGCCGGCTGTGCGAGTTTCTCGCGGAGAGCCCGCAATCTCCGATCCGGAAATACACCGGCCAGGATGAAGACATCGACGCGGTGATCGATGTCCGCGGCGTGTTCCAGCAGGCGCACCGTGACCTCGCCATCGAGGCGATGCCCGCACTGCTGCTGCCCAAGAAGGGACGCTACGGCCTTCACGACTACGAGAAGGTGTTCTCCGCCGACATCAAAGGCGGCCATGACGTCTTCGCCATGCGCAGCATCGACCGCAAGGCGGGATGCATGGTCGTGGTGCGGCCGGATCAATACGTCGCGCAGGTGCTTCCGCTCGATGGCTACGAGCAGCTCGCTTCGTATTTCGACGGCTTCATGCTGCCGCGATCGGAAGGCAAGGCGCGTCGCAGCGCCGAGTCCGCGGCGGCTTGAACGAAACGGGTGCGTTGCTGCGCGTCAGAACCTCTGTCGCTGCGCGCCCGTTGTCATACATCAGTCACACGTCCGCGGCCGGAACCGAGACGAGCGGTTCCATGTGACACGCTCCGGCGTTTGCAGGTTCCGCCTTGCTCTGGTGAATCGGCCTTTGGCTTCTGTCCATAAATCTGACAGTCACGCGAGGGCTATCGTCAAAGTCTGACAAACCAATCGAGATGATCGATCATTAAGGCCCGGCGGATGCGCAAATTGCGCGCTCTTTGCCGTAAATTAAGGTTACCAAGGACCAAAAATTTCTGCGGGTATTGACGGGTTTATCAACTTTCCGTTAACTGGAATTCCGGGCCCAACTTCTTGTCTGTGCAATGAATTCTGCCCCGGTTGCCAACTGGGAAAGCCGATGACTGCCTATCGGTTGTTGAATGCTGGAGACACGGCAGTTGTGGTCGAGTTCGGTGAAGCGATCGACCGCAGTTTGAATGCATTGGTGCTTGCCTTGGATCGGCGTCTCTCCGCTGAGCGCTGGATCTTCGAGACCGTACCGACCTTCCGATCGTTGATGATCTACTACGATCCCGACGCGATCTCGTACGCGGATATCGCCGGTCGCATTGCTGATCACATCAGCGAGCTTGAGGTCGTCGAACATTCGAGCCGAACCTGGCGCTTGCCGGTGTGCTACGACGTGGAGATGGCGCCTGATCTCAATGATGTTGCGGCCTATACCGGCTTGCGCGCCGATCAGATCGTCGAACGTCATTCGGGTCCTCTCTATCACGTCTACATGCTGGGCTTCCTTCCCGGCCTTGCGTACATGGGCGACCTCTCGCCGGAGATGCAGGTTCCGCGACTTCAGTCGCCCCGCCTTCGAATTCCGGCAGGCTCGCTTGGCATCGCGATGGCGATGTCGCTGATCATGCCGCGTGAAACCGCCTCCGGCTTGAACTTGATCGGACGCTCTCCCGTGGCGATGTGGCATGGCAATGCCGCATTGGTGAAGCCGGGAGACAAGGTCATTCATCAGCCGATATCGCTTCGCGAGTTCGATCAACTGATGGCTGAGTCGGGAACGGACGGCCTTCGGATCGAGCAAGTTGAAGAAGTGACCCACTTTGCCGCGTGACGGCTTTATCAAAATCCTGCAACCAGGTCTGATGACATCGGTGCAGGATCTGGGGCGGAACGGCTACCAAAGATTCGGCATCGGTCAGAGCGGCGCGGTCGATCCGTTGGCGCTGCGCTGCGCCAATCTTCTCGTCGGCAACAAGCCCGGCGAAGGCGCGCTTGAAGTCCTCTATTCCGGCCCGACGATCGAGATCGAGGCCGAGACTGCCCGGATGTCTTTCGCGGGCGCGAGTGCAGCGATCGAGATCCTGCGCGACAGATCCGACCGCACCGGCATCCAGATCCGAAGTCAGCGGAGCGTCCGGCTGAGACGCGGTGACGTCGTGAGGATCGGATCGCTCATGGACAGCAGTTGTCTGTATGTCGGAATCGAAGGCGGCCTGGCCATCGACGACGCCATGGGCAGCGTCGCCACCAACATTCGCGCCGGAACCGGCGGCTGGCAGGCGCGGCACCTCGCCGTCGGCGACCGTTTGCCGTTGCGGGAATCGCGCGCGTCCGACCGCGAAGAACGGCAGCTGCACGGCATCAGGTTTTTGCCTCCCGCCCGGCTGCGCGCCATCGAAGGACCGCAATACGACTATTTCAGCAAAGCCGATCTCGATCAGTTCTTCGAGAGCGAATACACGGTCGGCTCCTCGGACCGGGTCGGCATGCGCCTGCAATGCGACCGGCCGCTCAGCCACACCAAGGGGTTCAACCTGGTGTCCGATGCCATCGCGCCGGGCTCGGTGCAGATCCCCGGCGACGGTCAGCCCATCGTGCTCATGGCCGATCGTCAGACGACCGGAGGCTATCCAAAGATTGCAACCGTGGTCTCGGCCGACCTTTCGGCGATGGGGCGCCTCGTCATCGGAGCGAAGATCCGCTTCGAGTCGGTTTCGGTCGAGAAGGCCCACACGTTGCGGCGCCGGATGCTGGAGATATCAGAATCTCTCGAGGACCATGTCGGTCCGATACAATCCTCGACCACTCCGGTGCTGCTGGCTCACAATCTCATCAGCGGTGTTGTCGATGGGAGCGAGGACCACGATGACTGAGCGCGCCAACCACGTAGAGTGGCGATATTGACTGATCTGACCACCCTGAGTCTGGCCGTCTTCGGGCTGGTCGTCGCCGGCATCGTCAAAGGCGCGACCGGCATCGGCTACACGTCGTGCGCCTTGCCGTTCCTCGCCGCTGCGATCGGGCTCAAACCGGCCATCTCGCTGGTGCTGCTGCCCGCCATGGCGAGCAACCTGCTGGTCGTTGTCGTGACGCCGCATCGCATGGAAATGCTGCGCCGGTTTTCTCCGATGTACCTCGCAACGCTTCCCGGGATGATCCTGGGCGTTTATCTGCTCAGCTGGGTCGATCAGAGGATCTCGACCTTCGTCCTCGGACTGCTCATCGTTGCCTATTCTATATTTGCGATCGCGCGGCCGTCGTTCGCCATCCCCGGAAAGTTCGAAAGCCCGCTGCAGGTGCCGGTCGGCCTGCTCAACGGCTTCTTCACCGGGTTGACGGGTTCACAAGTGCTGCCCCTGATGCCCTACATACTGGGACTGCATCTGGATCCGGATCGCACCACGCAAGTGGTTAATTTGACGATTACCATTGCGTCGGGCTTCATGATGATCGCCCTCTATCAATCCGGCATCGCGTCGGCTCACTCGTTGATGGAGTCGGTCGCGGCCGTGGTCCCGGCGCTGCTGGGCATTTACGCGGGAAACAAATTGCGCTCGCTGATCCCAGCTCAGCATTACCGCTTGTATGTACAGGTTACGTTAGGATTTCTCGGTGCCAGTCTGGTCGTGAAGCAATTCATGTAAAGACTTGGGGCGACGGCGCTGGTGCTGGCGGCCGCGGTTCCCGCGGAGCAAAGCCGAAAACGGCGAATTGCGAGCGTAAATGCCGGTCGTTGTAGCGGTGAAGCACGCTTAAGTCTTTGTTCGCCATAATCTCGCATTTGATTCGATCATAAGGCCGTCGAAAGCCGCGCGTCCCATAATGGAAGCATGAAATGGCGTGGCTTCAAGCTCCATCTGATCGACCTCCCCAAGCTCATCGTCCGGCGTCGCTCGTCGGCGATCCTTGGCGTGGTCATCATCGTCATGCTTTGGGCCGGCGTCTTCCTGATCTATCGGGACGACGTGCAGCAGGATTACCGCGACGTCGCGCGCCGCAACCAGAACTACGCCATGCTGTTCGAAGAGAACGTTCTTCGATCGATCGGCGAAATCGACAAGGCGCTGCTTTACCTGCGGCGAACCGTCGAAGCCTCCAAGGACAAGGAGGACTACCAGACGATCGTCTCGACCAGCGACGTGCTGAGCGAGATCATCGTGCAGGTTGCCCTTGTCGACGCCAACGGCATCATCCAGGGCACCAACGCGCGGCCCACGCCGCAGCAGGGCATCAGCGTCCGCGACCGCGAGCATTTCAAGGTACACGCCAAGAGCCAGGATGACATCCTGTTCATCAGCAAGCCGCTGATCGGGCGTGCCAGCAACAAGTGGTCCGTGCAGTTCACGCGCCGGTTTTCCAACAAGGATGGAAGCTTCGCCGGCGTGGTGGTCGCTTCGATGGATCCGTCGCACTTCACGGGCTTCTACGACAAGATCAAGCTTGGCGGGACGACCTCGGTGACGATGGTCGGAGAAGACGGTGTCGTCCGCTCCAGCGGCGGCGGCGTGGTGTCGCGGCTGGCGCTCGGAGAGGACATCAGCGGCTCGGAGACCTTCCGCAAGGTCAAAGCCACGACCGATTCCGGCCTGTTCAGCGATGACGATCTGCTGACGGCGGCGCGCCGAGTGCGCGGCTATCCGCTTTGGGTCCTGGTCAACACCCGCGAATCCGACATCTACACCGCGTCGTGGTCGGAGATGAAGCTCAACGCGCTGATCGCGGCGTTCCTGACGATCCTGGTGCTGGTCGCGCTCGAGCAGATCCTGCGGGCGGAGGCACGGGCGTCGCAGAAAGCGCACCAGCTGCAGCTCACGCTCGAGCACATCGGCCAAGGTATCATGCTGGTCACCAAGGACCGCGAGATTCCGATCATCAACCAGCGTTGTGCCGACCTCCTGCTGCTGCCTCAGCAGATGATCGATGTGCCACCACGGCTCGACGAACTCGCACAACATCAAGTCAAGAACGGTCCACTTTCCTTGTGGGATGACGCCGACCCCGCATCCGGCGAAGACGGCAAAGCCGCGCCTCGGTCGATTTCCTCGGTCAAGGACTTCCAGCGTCCGGACGGAGCCTACATCGAGGCGCGCAAGACCCGGCTGCCCGACGGCGGGTTCGTGCAGACCTTCACCGACATCACCACCCGCCGCGAGGCCGAGCTCCACATTGCCAGGATCGCGTCCGAGGATCCGCTGACGAAACTGCCCAATCGCCGGGTGTTCCAGTCGCGGCTGCAGGAGGCCGGCGAAAGCGCCGGCGGCCGCGAGTACGCCGTGCTGTTCATGGACATGGACCGCTTCAAGGTGGTCAACGACACCCTCGGCCACCGGGTCGGCGACGATCTGCTGATCAAGGTCGCGCACCGGCTGAAGGCGGTGTTGGGGCCGTCGGACACGCTGTCGCGCCTGGGCGGCGATGAGTTCGCGGTGCTGATGCCCGATTTCGAAGCGCGAGCCGCGGTTGAGCATGCGTCGCAGCGTATCGTCGAAGCGATGGCCAAGCCGTTCAAGGTCGGCCATCACGACATCTCCACCAGCATCAGCATCGGCATCGCCGTTGCCGAGCGCTACGCCCGGGAAGGCTGGGCCGTGGTGATCCTCGACCTCGACGGGGAGAAGAGCGCCAAGATCGCCGCCGAGGTCGGAAACCAGTACGCCGTGCCGGTTTTC
>CAKZHN010000337.1 GCA_936924235.1 uncultured Rhodoplanes sp.
GGTGCCGAAGGGCTGGGAAAACCTCTGGGTGGCGGGCCGCTGCCACTCCAGCGACACCAAGGTCCACGGATCGATCCGGGCGCAATCCGCCGCCTACATGATGGGGCAGGCATCCGCCACGGCTGCGGTGCAGTCGATCCGAACCGGGCAGCCGGCCTGCGATCTCGACACCTGGGCCCTGGTCGAGACATTGCGGCAGCAGGGCGCCTACCTCCCGCAGGACCAGCTTAGCCGAGAGATGACCCGCGGCTGACCTCGCGGGTCGGCCCACGGGGCCCCGACCGGGCCGGGTTCCCTCTGGGACGCTTGGGCACCCTCGCGCGCGATTGCGCATACCGGCAGCGCTTGGCCTCGTTTTGAGGCATTAATCCGCCCAAGCTGTGTCCATATGGCCACGGCGTGACGATATTTTGGTACTATGGGACCTGCCGGAACCTAATGGATTTCCAAAGGATTGGTTGAAATGCAAGGCAGTTCCAATCTACTGTAACACCCTTGTGGCGGTGGTTCCCGGCATCCGGAACAGTCGTCGGAACACACGTCGTATCAATAGTTTGTCTGCGGAGAATTTGGTGGCTCAACCGTCCAAGACACCCCTCCTTGATCAGATCCACACCCCCGACGATCTGCGCAAGCTTCCCGAAAGCAAGCTGCGGCAGGTTGCCGACGAATTGCGCACCGAGACGATCGATGCGGTGGCCGTCACCGGCGGTCACCTCGGCGCCGGCCTGGGCGTCATCGAGCTCACCGTTGCGCTGCACTACGTGTTCAACACGCCGGACGATCGCATCGTCTGGGACGTCGGCCATCAGGCCTATCCGCACAAGATCCTGACCGGGCGGCGCGACCGCATCCGCACGCTGCGCATGGGCAGCGGCCTGTCCGGTTTCACCAAGCGCGCCGAGAGCGAATACGATCCCTTCGGCGCCGCACATTCGTCGACTTCCATTTCCGCCGCGCTCGGCATGGCCGTGGCGCGCGACCTCTCGGGTGGCAAGAACAACACCATCGCCGTGATCGGCGACGGTGCGATGACGGCCGGCATGGCCTATGAGGCGATGAACAACGCCGGCGCGATGAACTCGCGCCTGATCGTCATCCTCAACGACAACGACATGTCGATCGCACCGCCGGTCGGCGCCATGGCCGGCTATCTGGCGCGGCTGTTCTCCGGCCACACCTATCGCTCGCTGCGCGAGATCGGCAAGCAGCTCGCCAAGCGCCTGCCCAAGGCGCTGGAGATCGGCGCGCTGCGCGCCGAGGAGTTCAGCCGCGGCATGGTCACCGGCGGCACGCTGTTCGAGGAGCTCGGCTTCTACTACGTCGGCCCGATCGACGGCCATAACATGGACCAGCTGCTGCCCGTGCTGAAGAACGTGCGCGACAGCAAGACCGGCCCGATCATCGTCCACTGCCGCACCCAGAAGGGCAAAGGCTACGAGCCGGCCGAGAAGTCCGCCGACAAATACCACGGCGTGGTCAAGTTCGATGTCGCCACCGGCATCCAGGCCAAGGCCAAGTCGAACGCGCCAGCCTACCAGAAGGTGTTCGGCGAGAGCCTGATCAAAGAGGCCAAGAAGGACGACAAGATCATCGGCATCACCGCTGCGATGCCGTCCGGCACCGGCATCGACCTGTTTGAGAAGGTGTTTCCGGAGCGCACGTTCGATGTCGGCATCGCCGAGCAGCACGCCGTGACCTTCGCGGCGGGCCTTGCGACCGAAGGCTACAAGCCGTTCTGCGCGATCTACTCGACCTTCCTGCAGCGCGCCTACGACCAGGTGGTGCACGACGTCGCGATCCAGCGGCTGCCGGTGCGCTTCGCCATGGACCGCGCGGGTCTGGTCGGCGCCGACGGCCCGACGCATGCGGGTTCGTTCGACATCGCCTATCTCGGCTGCCTGCCCGGCATGGTGATCATGGCGGCCGGCGACGAAGCCGACCTCGTGCACATGGTGGCGACCCAGGTCGCGATCGACGACCGTCCGTCGGCGCTGCGCTATCCGCGCGGCGAAGGCGTCGGCGTCGAAATGCCGGCCGAAGGCAAGCCGCTCGAGATCGGCAAGGGCCGCATCATCCGCGAGGGCAGCAAGATCGCGATCCTGTCGCTCGGCACCCGGCTCTCGGAGTCGCTGAAGGCGGCCGAGGAGCTCGCGGCCTACGGCCTCTCCACGACCGTGGCCGACGCGCGCTTCGCCAAGCCGCTCGACACCGATCTGGTGCTGCGGCTCGCCGCCGAGCACGAGGTGCTGATCACCATCGAGGAAGGCGCCATCGGCGGCTTCGCCGCGCAGGTGTTCCAGACGCTGTCGGACAACGGCGCGCTCGATCGCGGCCTGAAGATCCGCTCCATGGTGCTGCCGGACATCTTCATCGACCAGGACTCGCCGAACGCGATGTACGCCAAGGCCGGCCTCGATGCGAAGGGCATCGTCAAGAAGGTGTTCGAGGCGCTCGGCAAGGACGTCGCCAAGGTCGAGACGGGCCGTCTGGCCTGACGGCTCTGGCGCGCGGCGCGCGCCAGAGATCATCGCCGTTGATCGATCTATCAGCGCAAGCGATCTGAGCGCCGATTTGTGACGCTGCGGACACGCGGCGTTGATTTGCTGCGTACGATCGCCGCACGCTTCTTCCCAATTTCTCCACGATCGATACTTAGTCAGGCGCGCTTCAAGTCGACCGTTTCGAGTCGACCTGTCGCTCGACCTGACGACCCAAACCATGACCATGCCGGAACAAGCCCTCGCGGGCGCGGCGCCTGCCCCCGCGAGCCGAACGATCTGGCGCGACGAGCTGGTCGACACGGTCCGGCTCGCGCTGCCGATTGCGCTCACGCAACTCGGCCAGGTCGCGATGATGACGAGCGATCTCGCGCTCCTCGGCCGGCTCGGCAATCAGGTCGTGGCGGCCTCGGCGCTTGCCCACAGCATCCTGTTCGCGTTCTTCATCGTCGGCATGGGCGTGGTCTCGGCGGTGTCGCCGCTCGCCTCGCAGGCGTTCGGCGCGCGCGACCCGCGCGTGATGCGCCGCGCGCTGCGCGCAGGCCTCTGGGCCGCGACCATGCTCGGCGTGCCGATGTCGCTGGCGCAGTTCTACGGCGAGGACATGCTGCTCGCGCTCGGCCAGACTCCTGATGCGGCGGCGCTTGCGGCGAGCTATCTCCGCGGCCTCGCCTGGTGCCTGGTGCCGGCCTGGTGGTTCATCGCGCTGCGCGGCTTCATGCAGGCGGTCAACCGGCCGGAGCCTGCACTCTGGATCACGCTGGCAGCCATTCCGGCCAATGCGGTGCTGGCCTATTCGCTCATCTACGGGGAGTTTGGCCTGCCGCGACTCGAGATGTTTGGCGCGGGGCTCGGCACCACCATCATCAATCTCTGCATGTGCATTGCCACCGTGTGGGTCTGCTATGCCCGCCGTCCGTTCAAGAAGTACCACGTGCTCGGTCACTTCTGGCGCCCGGACTGGTCGCTGTTCGGCCGGCTGATCGTGATCGGCGCGCCGATCTCGGGCACCATGCTGCTCGAATTCGGCGTGTTCGCCGCGGCCGCGTTGCTGATGGGCCTCATCGGCACCGAGGCGCTGGCCGCGCACCAGATCGCGATCACCACGGCGTCGATCCTGTTCATGGTGCCGTTCGGCGTGTCGATGGCGGCGACCGTACGTGTCGGCCACGCGGTCGGCCGGCGCGACAGCGACGCCACGCGGCGTGCCGGCATGGCCGCGATCGCGCTCGGCATGGCGTTCATGGCCGCGATGACGCTGCTCGTGGCGCTCGCGCGCCACCAGATCCCGCTGCTGTTTCTGGGCTTCAGCACACCCGCCGACGACGCCACGCTCAGGCTTGCCGCGCTCCTGCTCGCGGTCGGGGCGAGCTTCTTCATCGCCGATGGCGTGCAGACGGTCGCGGTCGGCGCGCTGCGCGGGCTGAACGACACCCGCATGCCGCTCCTCTTCGCCGCGATCTGCTTCTGGCTGATCGGTTTCTCCGCCTGCTGGGGGCTGGGCTTCACGCTCGGCTATGGCCCGGCCGGCATCTGGATCGGGCTGTCGATCGGGCTGATGGTCTATGCGATCCTGTTGATCCGGCGCTTCCACTCGCTGACCCGGCGCGGCTATCTTCCGGACCTCGCCACCGCGAAGTGATGGGCGCCCTGCGCCAACGCCAATGACCGAACGCCTCACCATCGACAGCATTGGCCATCGTGGCGACGGCATGGCCGACACGCCTGACGGGGCGGTATTCGTGCCCTATACGCTGCCCGGCGAGACCGTCGAGGTCGAACGCGTGCCCGGCCATCCGGACCGCCGCCATCTGCTGCGCGTCGATACGCCGAGCCCCGAGCGCATCGAGCCGTTCTGCCCGCATTTCGGCGTCTGCGGCGGCTGCGCCATCCAGCACTGGAGCGAGGCGCGCTACCGCGAATGGAAGCGCGACCTCGTCGTCACGGCGCTGGCACAAGCGAGCCTCAAGGCGCCGGTCGGCGACCTGATCGACGCCCACGGCGAAGGACGCCGCCGTGCCACGTTCCACGCCCGGCGCGGCACCCATGACGTCATCGAGGTGGGGTTCGCGGCGCTGCGCGCGCATCACATCGTGGCGATCGATCGTTGTCCGATCCTCGCCCCCGCGCTCGACGGCGCCGTCACCGCGGCCTGGGCGGTGTCCGAGATCCTCAAGCCGGAGCGAAAGCCGCTCGACATCCAGGTGACCGCGACCGAAGCCGGCATCGATATGGACGTGCGCGGCTCAGGGCCGCTCAACCCCGCGCGGATGACCGCGCTGGCCCAGGCCGCCGCCAAGCACCGGCTCGCCCGGCTCACGCGGCACGGCGAGCTGGCGGCGCAGCGCGCGGCGCCGACCGTGACCATGGGCCGGGCCCGTGTGACGTTGCCGCCCGGCGCGTTCCTGCAGGCCACCGCGGCCGGCGAGGACGCACTGGCCCGGCTGGTCGACGGTCACATCGCGCGGGGCAAGCTCGCGGCCGATCTGTTTTGCGGCCTGGGGCCGTTCGCTCTGAGACTGGCCGAACGCATGCGCGTCGCCGCGTTCGACTCCGACGAGGCCGCGACCGCCGCGCTCAAGGCCGCCGCACAGGCGACCTCGGGCCTCAAGCCGGTCGACGCCGAGGCGCGCGACCTGTTCCGCCGGCCGCTGATGGCCCAGGAGCTGAAGCGGTTCGACGCCGTGGTGTTCGATCCGCCGCGCCAGGGCGCCGAGGCGCAGGCCCGCGAGCTCGCCAAGAGCGAGGTGCCGGTGATCGTCGCGGTGTCGTGCAACGCCGCGACCTTCGCGCGCGACATCCGCCTCCTTGTCGACGGCGGCTATCGCCTCGGCCCGGTGACGCCGGTCGACCAGTTCAAGCACTCGGCCCATGTCGAGATCGTGGCGCGGCTGGAGCGAAGCTGAATCGACGCGGGCGGCGGATGCTGTGCGGAATAAGAAGGCGAAATCCCTGGGTCGGCCACCTCGCTGGCGCGGGTCAGCGGGCTTCCCGGATAGGCCGCCGAATTTCGCAGATGCGGTTCACTTCCTGGAGCCATCGGCCAACGTCGCCGGCGAGGCTGTTGAACATGTCAGCATTCTCGTCGTTCTGGATATCCTGCAGGCGTTCGCAGACCTGCGAAAGCGCCACGGCGCGGCTGAAATAGATGCGGTAGACGCTCGCCAACCCAACGATGATGACAATTAATACCAGCAGCTCCCAAACCTTGGCGTACAGCACCTTGTTGAACAATTTCTGCATATTTTTCTCCTTCGTGCCGTGCAAGTTCTGACAAAAAGCCAGCCGATATTGGCCGACTATTGATTGCATCAGATCGGCGCGTTGAGCGCCAGCATCGAGCTGCGTTGCAGCGCAGCCTGCTCCTCGCCAGCCACCCGCGCCATCTCCAGCTCGCCGAGCCGCACTGAATTTTCCACCACCATCCGGCAGCGGTCGTAGCGCCGCGCGGTGAATTGCTTGAGCGCGTCATCAACCGGCAGATCGGACGACAGCAGATCGGCTAGCACCAGCGCGTCCTCGACCGCGAGCCCTGCGCCGGACGCCAGATGCGGCGTGGTGGCATGGGCGGCGTCGCCGATCAGCACCGCGCGGCCGCGGTGCCAGGGCGGCGGCAGCAAGAGCTTTTCCAGCGGCCGGTAGTTGATCCGCGACGACGGACCGAGCCCGTCGCGAATGGCGCCGAGCGCGCCGCCGAAATCGCGAAGCTGATCGCCGAGCAGCGCCGGGAAACGCTCCTCCGGTATGCGCGGATTGTCCGGCACGTGCTGCAGCAGGAACAGATACATCTCGGCCTGCGACACAGGCACGATGCCGGCCTTCACCGGCCCGCCGACATAGACTTCCGCGAAGTCGAACTCCTGAGGCCGCGGCACCACGGCGCGCCAGCAGCCCTGCCCGGTCAGCACCGGTTTCGGCGCATCGGGAAACAGCATCTCGCGCATCCGCGAATGGATACCGTCGGCGCCCACGACGAGATCGGCGCTGAACGCCGCGCCGTCGCTCAATGTGGCGGAAACGCCCTCCCCGCGCTGCTCCAGCTTTGCGACCGAAACACCGAGCCGCACCTCCGCGCCCGAGGCCCGTGTCGCCTCCGACAGGATGCGATGCAGCACCGGCCGCAGGATGCCGCCACTGTTGGGGATGTGTTCGCCGAGCGGCCTTCCGGCCACGCGCGACGGCACGATCACGTGGCCGTCGGCGCCGCAGATGCGGGTGGCGTTGTGGCAATAGCCTTCGCTGACGATCCGATCGAGCAGGCCCAGCGCATCGAAGGCACGCAGGCTCGGCCCGGTGATGGTGATGCCGGCGCCATAGACCCGCCAGTCCGGATCGATCTCGACGATCGTCGCTGCGATGCCGACGCGCCCAAGCGCGATGGCGAGCGACATGCCGGCGATGCCGCCGCCTGCGATCAGAACGCGCTCGATGCTTGCCATTCGGACGTGCCAGCAGGGGCTAGTTGCCCCAGCGCTCCTGCCACAGCCGTTCGCCGATGGTGCAGGAGACGCGCGGCGCGGCCGCCGCGGCCGGCACCACCGGGCGCTGCGGCTGGCGGCCTGCGATCTCCAGCACGAGCTTGGTGCGGATCGCCTCCTTGAACTGGTCGCGCTCCTTGATCGGGATCACGAAGGCGCCCGGGCCGCCGATCACGCAGTCCTCGTAATAGATATCGAGCTGATCGATATCGAGCGTGCTGATGTTCGGGCGCTTGAGCAGGATCGGCAGGCCGTTGATGGTGATGCCCTTGGCCAGCACCTCGTCGCGCGCCACCGTCACCAGCGGGCCGTTGTTGTTGACGCCATCACCCGACACGTCGATGACGCGGCGCACGCCGCGATAGCCGCTGCCGTCGAACAGCGGCGCCACGAACAGCAGCGCCGACGAGATCGACGTGCGCGAGGCGCGCGTGTAGCGCGCCCGGCCGATGTCGGCCGCGAAGGCGTCGGCCGCCTCCGGCCCGTCGATCAGCCGCCACGGCACGATAATCTGCTGATGATGCGAGCCGGCCCATTCCACGTAGGTCAGCGTGATGCGGCCGTGCATGCCCTGCCTGATGGCCTGCAGGAACTCCTTCGACGTGATCGCCGCCATGTAGCCTTCGCGCTGCAGCTGCTGCTCGTCGGGGTCCATCGAGTAGGACACGTCGACCGCGAGCACGACCTCGACGTCGACCGGCGTGCCCGCGGACGGCGCGTTCTGCGCGATACTCTGCGGCCCTGAAGGAGCGGCGTTGCCCAGGCTTGCGACCAAGACGGCCGCCAAAGCAGCGATGATGGAAAACGCACGCCAGCGCATGCGGGCCTCCTCGGTCACCAGCCGCGCAATCGTGACACGGCGCGAGCACGAGGGAAAGAGTCGCTCAAGCTCCTCCACGGAAACAGGAATAGCCCCACGGCGTGCATTTGAACGGCAAGTGATAGTGCTGACGCGGATCAGCAATGCCGAAATCGTAGGTCACGACGTCGAGAAACGGCACCTCGGGAATCGTCACTTTCGCCGCGCGGTAGTAGGCCCCGACGTGAAACACCGCCTGGTAGCGTCCGGCTTCGAGCGTTGCCGCCAGCGCCGGGTCGTCGAGCGTGCCTTTGGCCGAGATCGTCCCCGCGGCCAGAATGCGGCGTGGGCCAGGTTCGGCCACGAACGCCACCTCGACTGCCATCCCGGCCGCGACCACGCCGCGCGACACGTCGACCACATGAATGGAAAGGCCCGGCATCGCGATTGCCTCAGCGCATCTGCTGCGTCAGCCCGGCGAAACGCTCGGCCAGCAGCATGAGAATCAGCGTCAGGACCACGATCAGCCCCGAGGCCGCCGCGGTGCGCACGTCGAGATTGGTCTCGATCTGCTGCCACAGGTGGATCGGCAGCACCTCGGTGCGCTCGTCGGCGAGGAACAGCGACACCGGCACGTTGTCGAACGAGGCCATGAAGGCGAGGAATGAGCCCGCGCCGACGCCGCGGCCGATCAGCGGCAAGGTCACGCGGCGGAAGGTCATGAGCCCGCCGGCACCGAGGCTGGCCGACGCGTCGAGCAGCGCGTTGTCG
The DNA here is from genome assembly GCA_936924235.1 of uncultured Rhodoplanes sp. Lineage (GTDB taxonomy): Bacteria > Pseudomonadota > Alphaproteobacteria > Rhizobiales > Xanthobacteraceae > Z2-YC6860. Next base: position 8,550 of record CAKZHN010000337.1, read on the forward strand.
AGCTGGGTGAGCGAGGCGAGCGTGGTGCGCAGCACGAACGGCACGCAGACCACGACGTGGCCCATGATCAGGAGCGGAATGCTCGGCCGCAGCCCGAGCTGATAGACGAACACCAGAGCGGCAAAGCCGAAGGCCAAGGCCGGCAGCAGCAACGGCGACATAAACAGCATGTCGAAGGCCTTGCCCACCGGGCCGCGCGAGCGCGAGATCGCCAGCGCCGCCGCCGTGCCGAGCACCGCCGAGATGAGCGTGGTCCAGAACGCCACCACGAGGCTGGTCCAGGCCGCCGCCTGCATCTGGGTGGCGTCGAGCAGCGCTTCGTACCAGCGCAGCGACAGGCCCGCCGGCGGAAAGCGCAATGACTGCGAAGCGGTGAACGAGGTGAGCAGCACGATCAGGCTCGGCCCGACCAGAAAGATGACGGCAATGCCGGTCAGCGCCCCGAACACCACGCGGAGCGACAACGCCTCCCAGTCGATGGCGGCTTTAGGCTTTTGCATCGGGCGGCAGCCGGGTCAGTTGATTGAGCAGGAACACGACGATCAGCACCGCCAACATGAAGATCACCGAGATGGCGGCCGCGAACGGCCAGTTGTTGGCGCCAACCGCCTGCTGGTAGATGTGCAGCGGCATGTAGACCAGCCGGGCGCCGCCAATCAGCGACTGGGTGACGAAGGCGGTGACGCAGGCCGAATAGGTGAGAATGCAGCCGGCGATGACGCCGGGCAGCGACAGCGGCAGCGTCACCTTCCACAGCGTGCGCCACTCCCCTGCTCCGAGCGCCCGCGAGGCATCGGCCAGATTCGGGTCGGTCTTCGACATCACAGTGAGAATGGGCAGCACCATCAGCGGCATCTGCACCTGCGCCAGCACCATGATGACGCCGGTCTCGGTGAACAGCAGCCGCAGCGGCTCGCTGGTGAGGCCAAGCCCCATGGCGATCTGGTTGAGCACGCCCTGGCGGCCGAGGATTACGATCCAGGAAAAGGTGCGAACCACGACGCTGGTCATGATCGGCAGGATGACGAGAAACAGCAGCACCGACTGCCAGCGGGCCTGCGCGCGCGCCGCGATCCAGGCGATCGGATAGCCGAAGATGAGGCACACCAGCGTGGCTTTCACGCCGAGCCAGATGGTCGACCACAGGATCGAATAGTTGAAGGCGTCGGTGAAGAACTTGACGTAATGCGCGGCCGTGAAGCCGTGCATCTCGGCGTCGGTCGACAGCGACATGACGATGAGGATGCAGAGCGGCGCGATGAAGAACACCGCGAAGAGCGAGGTAAGAGGCAGAACGAGCTTGAGGTCAGACAGGTTCATCGGCCTATCCCCGGTCTCGTGTCCCGCACGCGGTGCAGCGCGAAGCGGTGCACCGCAGATGCGGGACCCCGGTTGCTTTGTTCAAGAAACCGGGGTCCCGGGTCTGCAGCGCATCACTTCGTGCTGCGCTGCGCCCGGGACACAAGCTGCTAAAGTTTGATATCGCGGTTGAACTGTTCGATCAGCGCGCCGCGCTGCGGATTGAGCTTCTCCCAGTCGAACGAGCGGATCTTGGCCAATTCGGCGTGCGTCGACGCCACCGATTTGGTGATCGCGCCTTCGAGCGGCACCTTGCTGTTGGTCGGGATCACGTCGTAGGGCGGCTTCAGCATCGCGCTCTGCACCGCCGGATCGAGATGCGTGTCGATATACTGCACCGCCAGGTCCGGCTCGGCGGCGTTGGCCACGAGATGCATGCTGGTGGTCCAGCCGACCGGACCGCTCGAAGGGATCGACAGCTCCACCGGCACGTCTTTGCCCTTCAGCGTCTGCACGAAGTTGAAATTGTAGGGCGCGATGTCGACCTGCTCCTGCTGCCACAGCGTCGCGTAGGCGCCGAGATTGGCGCCGATCGCGCCGACATTCGGCAGGAGCTCCTTGAGCGCCTTGAAGGCCGGTTCGAAGTTCTCCTCGTTGCCGCCGCGCAGCCGGTTGATCTCGGCGAGGAAGGCGATGCCGAGCTGGCTGTTCAGCGCGGTGAGCCCGACGCGTCCCTTGTATTGCGGGTCCCACAGCGCGTCCCAGCTTTTCGGCGGGGTCTTGATCTTGTTCGGGTTGTAGCCGATGCCGATGATCTGCATCGAGATGCACGGGCCCCATTTGTCCTGGAACTCCGGCAGCACGTCCTTGTAGTTCGGCGACTTGGCCACGGGGTATTCGACGATCAGGCCCTGCTTCGCGGCATCGATCACCTGCGGCCGGTCGAACAGCGCCACATCGAACGGCGGCTTGCCGCCCTTGGCGGCGGTGAGCCGCGAGAGCTGGTCGTTGCCGAGCAGGATGGACTGCGTCACCGACGCGCCGGTCTTCTTGGTGAAGGCCGGCGCGAGATACTGCCGGTGCGCCTCGTTCCAGGTGCCCGGAAAGGTCGCGGCGACCAGTTGCCTGCCCTGCGCGAAGGCCTGCGGCGGCAGGACAACGGATGCGCCGAGCACGGCGCCCGCCCCGAGCAGGTCGCGGCGGCTGATGGAGGTCGTCATGCGGTGTCCTTTCTTGGGTTCGTGAATCTTGGGTTCGTCAGTCATTGCATCGGAAAGACGTGGCAAGCGGCCGATGACAGCGGCGCAAAGCGGATCGCGCTGCCGCGGTCGATCATGGCGGTCGAGGATTCGCGGGCCTGGCTGATCTTCACAGCGGTGCCGCCGGCGATCTCGACGTCGTAGACGACGTGCGGCCCGAGCGGCATCACCATCTTCACGGTGCCGGCAATGCCATTGTCCGCCGCGCCGTTCTGCACATGCAGTTGCTCCGGCCGGATCGAGACCAGCACATCGAGCCCCTTGCGAAGCTGTACCGGCGCGGCGCGCAAGGTGCCGCCCGCATATTCGATTTCGCTGCCGTTCGGCCCGCTCTCGAGGATCTTGCCGGGAATGAGGTTCGTGGTGCCGACGAACTGATTGACGAACAGCGTCGCCGGGTGGTCGTAGATCTCGGTCGGCGACGCCACCTGCTCGATGCGTCCCTTGTTCATCACCGCGATGCGGTCGGCCATCGACAGCGCCTCCTCCTGGTCGTGGGTGACCAGCACGGTGGTGATGCCGTAGTCGCGGTGCAGCCGCTTCACCTCGATCTGCATGTCGAGCCGCAGGTTCTTGTCGAGCGCGCCGAACGGCTCGTCGAGCAGCAGCACCTTGGGATCGATAGCAAGGCAGCGCGCCAGCGCGATGCGCTGCTGCTGGCCGCCGGAGAGCTGCCGCGGCAGCCGGTCACCGAACGGCTTCATGTGCACGAGGTCGAGCATCTCCTCGACCCGCGGCGCGATCCTGTCCCGCGGCCAGCGCTGCGCCTGCAGCCCATAGGCCACGTTCTGCCGCACCGTCATGTGCGGAAACAACGCGTAGTTCTGGAACACGATGCCGACGCCGCGGCGGTTGGCCGGGAGATGATCGACCGGCGCCTCGTCGAACAGCACGCGGCCTTCGCTCTGGCGGATGAAGCCCGACATGATGCGCAGCAGCGTGGACTTGCCGCAGCCCGAGGGCCCGAGCAACGCAACGAGCTCGCCACCCGCGATGTCGAGATTGACGCCGCCGACCGCGACGAAATCGCCGAACCGGTGCGAAATATCGTCCAAACGCAGACGGTGGCCGCCCGCTGCCGCCATATCGCCCGATCCCCCAGAGACTGCCGCTTTCTTGGACAGTCTAAGGAGTGGGCAAATTCCCGGAAAGCCCGTTCATTCGGCGAAGCTGCCTAAAACGGCGGCCGCCTCCTGTGGGGCCGGATCAACTCTCGGTGGTCTCGGTCTCGGTGATCTCGATGCCGAAGCCGGCGAGACCCACATACGTGAACTTCGCCCCGCTGAGCAGGCGGATCGACTTGATGCCGAGGTCCTTGAGGATCTGCGCGCCAAGGCCCACCTCGCGCCACTGTCGCGTGCGCGCGGCTTCGGAGCTCGTCTCCAGCGACGGGATCGAATTCATTGGCACGCCGGCGGTGCCATCACGCAGGATCACGATGACGCCGCGGCCCTCCTGCTTGAGGCGCTGCAGCGCCGAGTGCACCGGATTGGCGCCGCCGAACACGTCGCGGATGATGTCGGCGCGGTGCAGCCGCGCCAGCACGTTCTTGCCGTCGCCGATCTTGCCGTAGACCACCGCCATGTGATTCACGGTCTCGAACGGCGTCACATAAGCATAGCCCTGGAGCGTGCCGATGTCGCTCTTGACCGGAAACTCAGCGACCCGCTTGACCAGCTTCTCGCGGGCCTGACGGTAGGAGATCAGATCGGCGATCGAGATCTGCGCGAGCTTGTGCTTCTCGGCGAAGGCCGCGACCTGCGGCCCGCGCATCACGGTGCCGTCGTCGTTCATCAGTTCGGAGAGCACGCCGACCGGCGGCAGGTCCGCGAGACGGCACATGTCGATGCAGGCCTCGGTATGGCCCGAGCGCATCAGCACGCCGCCCTCTTTGGCGACAAGCGGAAACACGTGGCCGGGCCGCACGAAGTCGTTGGCGCCGCTGTTGCCGTTGGCGAGCGCGCGCACCGTGTTGGTGCGCTCCTCGGCCGAGATGCCGGTGGTCAGGCCGTGGCGGACGTCCACCGTGATCGTGAAGGCGGTGCCGAGCGGCGCGTCGTTCGCCGCCACCATCGGATCGAGATGCAGCCGCCGCGCCTCGGCCACCGACAACGGCGCGCAGACGATGCCCGACGTGTGGCGGATGATGAAGGCCATCTTCTCGGCGGTGCAGAGCGAGGCCGCGACGAAGAGGTCGCCTTCGTTCTCGCGGTCGTCGTCGTCGGTGACCACGACGATTTCGCCGCGCGCAAAGGCGGCTAGCGCCGCTTCGATCTGTTCGTGACTTTCGATGACCAAGACAACCTCACCAAGCTTACTTCTGGAACGGCCGGCCTACTTCGTGAAGGGCCAAGCCAGCGGTTCGCCGACCTGCCCCCGATGACGCAAATAATGATCCGCGATGACGCAAGCCACCATGGCCTCGCCGATGGGGACCGCCCGGAGGCCTACGCATGGGTCGTGGCGGCCCTTGGTGACCACCTCGGTCTCGTTGCCGTAGCGATCCACGGTTTTCCGCGGCGTCAGGATCGACGAGGTGGGCTTCACGGCAAAGCGTACCACCACCGGCTGCCCGGTCGAGATGCCGCCGAGAATGCCGCCCGCATGGTTGGACAGAAACCGCGGCTTGCCGTCATTGCCCATGCGCATCTCATCGGCGTTGTCCTCGCCCGAGAGCGTGGCCGCGCCGAAGCCCGCGCCGATCTCGACGCCCTTCACGGCGTTGATGCCCATGATGGCGCCGGCAAGGTCGCCGTCGAGCTTGCTGTAGATCGGCGCGCCGAGGCCCGGCGGCACGCCTTCGGCCACCACCTCGATCACGGCGCCGACCGAGGAGCCCTTCTTGCGCACGCCGTCGAGATAATCGGCGAAGCGGGCCGCCGCCTTGGCGTCGGGACAGAAGAACGGATTGCGCTCAACCTCGTGCCAGTCCCACGAGTCGCGGTCGATGGTCTCGGTGCCCATCTGGATCAGCGCACCGCGCACGCTGAGCCCCGGCACGATCTTGCGCGCAATCGCGCCGGCCGCGACCCGCATGGCGGTCTCACGCGCCGAGGCGCGGCCGCCGCCGCGGTAGTCCTGCAGACCGTATTTGACATCGTAGGTGTAGCCGGCGTGGCCCGGACGGTAGGTGTCCTGGATCGCCGAATAGTCCTTGGAGCGTTGGTCGACGTTCTCGATCAGGAGCGCGATCGGCGTGCCGGTCGTGACCTGGCCGCCGGTGCTCTCGTCCGAGAACACGCCGGAGAGGATTTTGACCGTGTCCGGCTCCTGGCGCTGGGTGGTGAAGCGCGACTGCCCGGGGCGGCGCTTGTCGAGATAGGGCTGGATGTCCGTTTCGGTCAGCGGAATGCGCGGCGGGCAGCCGTCGACCACACAGCCAATGGCGGGTCCGTGGCTCTCGCCGAAGGTGGTGACGCGAAAGAGATGGCCGAACGTATTGAACGACATGAGGGTTCTGCTTGTGGCCGTGTGGTAGCCCGCGCGTGTTGCGTGGTCAAAGCATTCGCGTCGGAATGAACAATCATTCAGATGCCTGAACGGCGGTTAATGACAACCTGAATGTCTGTTAAGCTACGGAAATATAACAACTTTTTTCATTTTCCCATTGCGAAGGCAAGGCCCCTGTGCCATCGTTGACCACGGTAAGGGGCTGGGCCCGAGCTCAGAGATCAACCTGCCGGCGATTTAACACTCACCCAAAGGAATACGACCATGGCGACGAAGAAGAAGAAGAAGGCGAAGAAGGCCGAGAAGAAGCCGTCCTAATTGGCGGCTTAGCCTTCAGAATACGCGAGATGCTCAAGGGCATTTCGCCAAACGGCCGGACGAAAGTCCGGCCGTTAACGTTTTGGGGACACTCATTTTACGACACCACGGCGTTTTCCAATTGCGCCGATCCAACCGTCGTCATGGCCGGGCTTGTCCCGGCCATCCACGTCTTACTTTGCGGCCAAGGCGTGGATGCCCGGCACAAGGCCGGGCATGACGGCTGTGTTTGGCGCAACTGAAGTGGAATTGCTTTAGCGACCGTCACTCGTGCCGCGTCATGGTGTTGCCGTCGAACACATAGACGACGCCCTGGCCGATATTCCCCATCGAAGCTTCGGCAGGCTCGGCCACACCGAGATAGGCCATCAGCGCGCGGCAGACGCCGCCATGCGCCGACGCCACCGTCTCGCGCTCGATGCCGTCGTACCAGACCTGCACCCGCGTCTCGAGCTGCGCGTAGCTCTCGCCACCCGGCAGCACAAAGCCCCATTTGTCGTTCTCGCGCGCCGCGAGCGCCTCGGCCTCGCGCGACTGCAGCTCCGCGTAGGTGAAGCCCTCCCAGCGGCCGAACGACATTTCCATCAGCCGCGCATCGGTGCGATAGGCGCCGGGCTCGAGCCCCATCGTGCCGCGCATCAGCTCCATGGTCTCGCGGGCGCGGCCGAGCGGGCTCGACACATAGTCGTAGTCCGTGATCTCGCGGCCGTTGCGCCCGAGCAGATCGCGCATCAGCACGCCGCAGCGCTGGGCCTGCGCGCGGCCGAGCGCATTCAGCGGAATGTCGTGCTGGCCCTGCAGCCGGCGCTCCCGATTCCAGTCGGTCTCGCCGTGTCGGACGAAATAGAGAATGGGCCGCGGCATGACTGTCCGTGTACCGCGCCGCTCAGCTTTTGCCCATGGTGATGTCGATATCCGGGGCTTCCGGATGCTTCATGCCGACGATGTTGTAGCCGCCATCGACATGGAGGATTTCCGCGGTCACTCCGCGCGACATGTCGGAGAGCAGATACACCGCGGCGTCGCCGACCTCGTCGGTCGTCACCGTGCGCCGCAACGGCGCGTTGTGCTCGGTCCAGCCGAGGATGTAGCGGAAATCGCCGATGCCCGATGCGGCGAGCGTCTTGATCGGGCCCGACGAGATGGCGTTGACGCGGATCTTCTTGCCGCCGAGATCGGCCGCGAGATAGCGCACCGACGTCTCGAGCGCGGCCTTGGCCACACCCATGACGTTGTAGTGCGGGATCCATTTCTCGGCGCCGTAGTATGTCAGCGTCAGCAGCGAGCCGCCGTTCGGCATCAGCTTCTCGGCGCGTTGCGCGACGGCGACGAACGAGTAGCACGAGATCGACAGCGTCTTGCTGAAGTTGTCCGGCGAGGTGTCGACGTAGCGGCCGTCGAGCTCGTTCTTGTCGGAGAACGCAATCGCATGCACGACGAAATCGAGCGTGCCCCAGTTCTGCTTCGCAGCCTCGAACACCGCGTCGACGCTCGCCAGATCCTGCACGTCGCAATGGCCGAGCACGCAGGCGCCGATTTCCTTGGCGAGCGGCTCCACGCGCTTCTTCAGCGCGTCGCCCTGATAGGTGAAGCCGATCTCGGCGCCCTGCGCGCGGCAGGCCTTGGCGATGCCCCAGGCCAACGAGCGGTTGTTGGCGACGCCTAGGATCAGGCCGCGCTTGCCGCGCATCAGACCCGCGTGTTCCGCCATGATCCGCCCACCCAAAGGCTTCGGGGCACGATCCCAAAAGAGCCGGCGCAATGCTTAACGCGCGGCGGAAACGGAACTTTCGGAAACGGCCGTGCTCAACGACGGTCCTATGGCATAGGGCCCAAAAGCCATCAAGCGCGGCTGCCCAGGGCCGTTCGCAAACGTTAATATGGGAATCGGCGCTGGGCCGGTTGTGGGCATTTTCAGCGGTCGGAATATGCGGGCGGCGGACGGTGTTTTCCGTTCGAGGCCTGAAAACTCCTTAAGTCCAGACTTCTAGTTCAAAGGCCAGTTTGAGACATTGAAGTCCCTTTTGCGGAGCGCTTGGTGAACACATTTCACCGTGATGTCGAGGCGGCCATTCCGGCGCTGCGCCGCTATGCGCGGGCGCTGACGCGCGACGCCGAGATCGCCGACGACCTGGTGCAGGACACGCTGGTCCGGGCGCTGCGCTCCGAGCATCTGTTTCACGGCGGCGAGGTGCGGAGCTGGCTCTACACGATCCTGACCAACCTCAACCGCAACCGCCTGCGCTCGCTGGCGCGGCGCCCGACGCTGACGCCAATCGAGGACCACGACGCAGCCGCTGCGTCCGGCCCCGAAGCCGGCGGCCGCGACATCGAGCGCGCGCTCGCGATGCTGGTCGACGAGCAGCGCACGGCGCTTCTCCTCGTCGTGCTGGAAGGCCTCACCTATCGCGAGGTCGCCGAGATTCAAGGCGTGCCGATCGGCACCGTGATGTCCCGCCTCGCGCGGGCTCGAACCCAGATCAAGTCCTATCTCGACGGCGAGCGACCAACGCTTCGCCGCATCAAATAACAAGAAGGTGCACCCATGGTCGACCAGACCCCTGTGACCGAATACGAGCTTCATCTCCACGTCGACGGCGAACTGCCGGTCGGACGCCGGGAAGCGGTCGAGGCATGGCTCGCCAATCATCCGGAAGATGCCGCGCGCGTCGCCTCGTGGCGCGAGCAGGCCACGCTCATCCGCGCACGCTTCGGGCGGGTGGCCGAGGAGCCGGTGCCGGACAAGCTCAAGCTTGCGACGATCATGCGGACGCGGCGCTCCTGGGGGGCGATCGCGGCGGCGGCCGCGATTGCGGCGTTCTTCATCGGCGGCGTGGTCGGCTGGGTCGGCCGCGGCGCATCGGCTGCGGCGCCGAGCGAGGTCGAGGTGTTCACCAGCGACGCGATGGGTGCGCACCGGCTCTACATCAGCGAGGTGCGGCATCCGATCGAGGTGAAGGCCGAGGAGGACCACCTGCTGCCGTGGCTGTCGCGGCGCGTCGGCACGACGCTGCGGGCGCCGGACCTCAGCGCGTTCGGGCTGAAGCTTCTGGGCGGTCGGCTGCTGCCGGGCGTGGCGAGCCCCGCCGCGCTGTTCATGTACGAAGGCGCGAACGGCGAGCGCTTCACGATGTACTGCGGGCGGGTCAACGCGCCGCGCGCCGCGTTCCGCTACGACGACAGCAACAGCTTCGGCTCGGTGTACTGGATCGAGGGCGACTACGGCTGGGCGCTGAGCGGTCCGCGGGACCGCGACAAGCTCAAGTCGATCGCCAGCGCCGCCTACGACCAGATCGAGAACCGGCCGCCACCCACTTCGCGCAGCTCGGCCGATCAGCTCCTGTCACGCCGCGGATCGTAGGGCTTGTCGTCGCGCCATTTCTTCATGAGCGCTTCGAGCTCGGGATCGGGCTGGTCGGGCAGCACGATGCGCACGCTCGCATAGAGATCGCCCGGACCATCCTTGCCGGGCAGCCCCTTGCCCTTCACCCGCATGGTGCGGCCGGAGTTCGTGTTCGGCGGGATCGCAAGCTCGACCGCGCCGTCGAGCGTCGGCACCCGCACCCGGCCGCCGAGCACCGCCTCATAGAGCGTCACCGGCAGTTCGAGCCGCAGGTTCGCGCCGTCGCGCTCGAAGGTCGGATGCGGCGCGATGTGCACCGTGATCAGCGCGTCGCCGGGCGCGCCGGCGCCAGGCATGCCCTGCCCTTTCAGCCGGATGGTCTGGCCGTCGGCGAGGCCCGCCGGGATCTTGACGTCGATCTCCTTGCCGGTGGGAAGGTGCACGCGGCGCGACGCGCCGGTCGCCACTTCATTGAGTGTGATCGTCACTTCGCCGGAGACGTCGCGGCCCGCGCCGGCGTCGCCGAATTCCTCCGGCTCAAACTGCGTGCGCCGCCGCCCGCGGCCCCGCGCCGCGCCCGCGGCGCCGGCGCCGCCGAACATTTCTTTCAGGATGTCGTCGAAGCCGCCGCCTGCGCCGGCCCCTGGCCCCGCCCCGGGGCCGCCGCCGCCGCGCTGGAAGCCGCCCGGGCCCCAGGTGAAGCTTTCGAAATGGCTGTCGCCCGCGCCGGCATTGCCCCAGGGACCACCGGGGCCGCGGCCTGGACCGCCGCCGCCCGGAAAGCCCTGGAAGCGCGGCTTGCCTTCCGCGTCGATCTCGCCGCGGTCGAAGGCCTTACGCTTGTCCTCGTCGCCGACGATCTCGTAGGCAGCGTTCAGCTCGGCGAACTTCGTCGCCGCCTTCTTGTCATCCTTGTTGGCGTCCGGATGCAGCTTCTTGGCGAGCTTACGAAAGGCGCTCTTCACCGAGGCCGGGCTCGCATTCTTCTGCACCCCCAGGACGTCGTAGGGGTCGCGCATCCCAAAAACTCCAGAAAATTGCCCCACGGCCGCACCGGAAGTACAGCCGAAACCGGTCTTCTATGTGGTGACGATTTGGCCCGCCCGCAATGATTCGGGCAACCGGCTCAACGGCCTGCGTTTTGGGGCTACGTTTTGGGCCTGGGTTTTGGGGCCGGCGTTTGGAGCTGGGTCTAGGACCGCGTCCAGGGACGCATGGTCCGCACTTCCCAGGCGGCGGCCTGGCTGCCCGGCTTGGCATGCGCCTTGCGGCAGGCCTGGCCCTGCAGCCAGCGCTCGGGCTCGCCACGGCGGACATAACTCGCCAGGAAGTCGTGGCAGATGTCGCTGTCGCGGGCATAGGCGCTGGCGATCGGCGTCACGGTGCCGCGCGCCCCGCTGCTCGCGTTTTCCCACGGCGCGCTGACCTCTTTGCTGCCGCGCTTGAGCACTTCGATGATGGCCATCCGGGCGAAGATCAGATCGGTCTCGGAGGGCAGCCCGTTGGTCGGAGCCGCAGCCGAAGCCCGCAGCGTCGGCGCCGAAGCCGAGCCGGTGGTCTCCTCCTCGGCCAGCGCCTGAGCCTGGACTTGAGACTGGGCTTGAGCCTGCTGGACCTGCGCCGCGTCGCTCTTCGAGCTGGCGAACACGCCGCCGAGACCGCCGCTCATGGCGCAGCCGGACACCATCAGCCCGAGCGCGAGCAACGCGCCGAGCCGTAGGCTAGCCACAACCGTTCCACTATAAGGAGGCAGCCGGTACGAGCGTTCTGCCACCGGGCCGGCCATCGAGGTACTCCAACACATGTCCGATGCAGCCCCCAGTCATCACACAACTCCGTTAACGGTTGGTGATTTCACTGCGGCCGACGAGCCACTGCGGCTGTTCGGTCAATGGCTTGAGGAGGCGACGCGGACCGAGCCGAACGATCCCAACGCCATGTCGGTCGCGACCGTGGACGGGTGCGGCATGCCCGACGTCCGCATGGTGCTGCTCAAGGGCTTCGACGAAGGCGGGGCCGTGTTCTACACCAACATGGACAGCCAGAAGGGCCGCGAGCTTGCCGCCAATCCGAAAGCCGCGCTGCTGTTTCACTGGAAGTCGCTGCGCCGTCAGGTCCGCCTGCGCGGGCCGGTCGAGCGCGTCGGCGAGGCCGAGGCCGACGCTTATTTCGCCAGCCGCTCCCGCCTGTCCCAGCTCGGCGCCTGGGCCTCGAAGCAGTCCGAGCCGCTGGAAAGCCGGCTCGCCTTCGAGAAGGCGGTGGCGCTCTATACCGCCAAATACGCCATCGGCTCGGTGCCGCGGCCGCCGCACTGGTCGGGCTTTCGAGTCGTTCCAATGAGCATCGAGTTCTGGGAGGACCGGCCGTTCCGCCTGCACGAGCGGGTCGAGTTCCGCCGCGAGGCCGTTGGCGCGCCTTGGAGCAAGACGCGGCTCTATCCCTGAGCTAGGTTGCCCCTATCTGGGCTTCTCGCAGTCCTGTCACTATCTGTGCGTTACAACGAACTCATGCCGACACCGCCGCAACCCAACCACCCGCGCCGCACGCTGCTGCTCACCGGAGCAAGCCGCGGCATCGGGCACGCCACCGTGAAGCGCTTCTCGGCGGCGGGCTGGCGCGTCATCACCTGCTCGCGGCATCCGTTCCCGGAGAACTGTCCGTGGGAGATGGGACCCGAGGATCACATCCAGGTCGACCTCGCCGATCCGGAGAACACCGAGCACGCCATCGAGGAGATCAAGCGCCGCCTTCCCGACGGCGAGCTGCACGCGCTGGTCAACAACGCCGCGATCTCGCCCAAGGCCGACGGCGGCAAGCGGCTGTCGTCGATCGACACCACGCGCGATGTCTGGCAGCGGGTGTTCCAGGTGAACTTCTTTGCGCCGATCATGCTGGCGCGCGGCCTCGTCAAGCAGCTCGCCGCGACCAAGGGCTCGGTGGTGAACGTCACCTCGATCGCGGGCTCGCGCGTGCATCCGTTCGCGGGCTCTGCCTACGGCACCTCGAAGGCCGCGCTCGCGGCGCTCACGCGCGAGATGGCCGCCGACTTCGGTCCGCTCGGCATCCGCGTCAACGCCATCGCGCCGGGCGAGATCGACACCGCGATCCTGTCGCCGGGCACCGAGCAGATCATCCCGCACATTCCGCTGCACCGGCTCGGCACCACGGATGAAGTTGCCAAGATCATCTATGTGCTGTGCACCGAGACGTCGTCCTACGTGAACGGCGCCGAGATCCACATCAACGGCGGCCAGCACGTCTGACGCGCGCAACGCGCGTGCCGTGATGCGGCCCGAGAGGCTCCGGTTCTGCCGGAGCCTCCTGGATTTGCGCTCAACGCGTTACGAGCGAGCGCTTACCATCCCCAGCGGCGATACGGCCGATAATAGCCGCCCCAGCGATACGGCCGAGCGTAGCCGTAATAGCCCGGAGCGTAGCCGTAGGCGTAATAGCCAGGCCGCCAGAAGCAACGCCGGCCGTAGTAGCCACGCCGGCAGACGTAGGCCACGTCCTGTGTCAGGCCTTGCGCCTGTTCCATGTTCTGGGCGTCGGCGCTCAGACCTGCCGGAGCAGGCGTTCCGAACGCGCCGGCCGGAGCGGACAGTGCAGCAACCGCGATAAACGATGCCACCGCCGTTCCGAGTGCAAAAGACAACTTACGCATTTTGCTCTCCTCTCGAGGGTTCATCGCCCTTGGTTTTTAATCTAGGTCCGGCAAGCTGAACCGGACCTGACGGGCGTGTTTATGATGCGTTTTAATGCGGGAACCCCGCTCACGGTTTCGCGACTGGTGCGTGAAATGGTCTGCGTCGCAACGAACTCGCGCCATCGCTCTTTCAGATTCAATTTTCAAACAGCCCAACAGACGTGATTCATCGGCCCCTGACAGAGTGCGGCGCCGGGGCGGCGCCTTCTTCTCTTTCTCGCTCCCATGAGGGAGCGGAGCGCCGGTTGG
>CAKZHN010000338.1 GCA_936924235.1 uncultured Rhodoplanes sp.
GATCTCGATGATCGGCCGCGGCGTCCCCGGCGGCGCGACCAGTCCGTAACGGATCGCGGCCGAGAAGCCGGGTACGCCGGACTCCGCGATCGGCGGCACCTCGGGCATCAGCGGCGAGCGCTCCGCGGTGGTGAGTGCGAGCGCATGCAGCGTGCCGGCCTTCACGTTGCCGACGATCGGCGCGATCGACAGGAACATCATCGAGACGTGGCCGCCGATCAGGTTGGCGAGCGCATCGCCATTGCCCTTGTAGGGAATCTTGGTGAGCTCGATGCCCGCGGTGCGGGCGAACAGCTCGGTGGTGATGTGACCGACGGTGCCGGGCACGAAGGCGTAGTTGATCTTGCCGGGATTGGCCTTGCCGTAGGCGATCAGCTCGGCGGTCGTTCGCGCCGGCACGGACGGATGCACCACCAAGACGCTCGGCATCGAGGCAATCAGCCCGATCGGCGTGAAGTCCTTGCGGGGATCGTAGCCGGCATTGGGATAAAGGCTCGGATTGATCGCGAAGGTGCCGGTGTAGGAGAGCAGGATCGTGTAGCCGTCCGGCGCGGTCTTGGCGACCGCACGCGTCGCGACCGTGCCGCCGGCGCCGCCACGATTCTCCACCACGACCTGCTGGCCGAGCGGCCGGCTCATCTTGTCGGCGACGGTACGGGCCAGCGCATCGTTGCCGCCACCCGGCGGAAACGGCACCACCAGCGTGATCGGCTTGGTGGGATAATCCTGCGCGGCCGCGAGATCCGCAGCCGACGTCAGTCCGGCGAGCGCCGCCGCTATCGCGAAGACGACTCGCATCATTCCACCTTCAGGTTGAGCTTGCGGATCAGCGCGCCCCACTTCTCGTATTCGGCCGCGATGTCGGCAGCGTATTCCTCGGGCGTCGAGGTCATCGGGTCGCCGCCTTCGTTGTTTATGCGCTTTTTCACCTCGTCGGTGACCGCGACCTGCCGCATCGCGGCGTTGAGCTTGTCGACGATCGGGCGCGGCGTGCCGGCGGGCGCAAGGAGGCCGTAGTGCAGCACCGACTCGAAGCCCGGCAGGCCGGACTCATGCGAGGTCGGGACGTTCGGCAGAAGGCTGAAGCGCTGGCGGTCGAGGATCGCGATGCCGCGCAGGGTGCCGGCCGCGAGATTGCCCATCGCCGGCGGCAGCACGCCGAACGCGATCGGTACCTGGCCGCCGAGCAGATCGTTCATGAGCTGCGCCGTGCCCTTGTAGGGCACGATGGTCGCCTCGACTCCGGTGATCGACTTGAACAACTCGGCCGAGAGATAGCCGCCGGTGCCGACCGCGGACGTGCCAATGTTGAGCTTGCCGGCGTCCTTCTTGGCGATCTGCACCACCTCGCCGATGGTCTTGCCCGGGAACGACGGATGCGCGAGCAGCGCCACCGGCATCGAGGCGAACAACCCGACCGGCTGGAAGTCCTTGCGCGGATCAAAGCCGGCATTGGCGTACAGCGACGGGTTGATCGAGATCGAGCCGGTGTGGCCGAAGAACAGCGTGTAGCCGTCCGGCGCACTGCGGATCGTGGCGCGCGTGCCGACCAGGCCTGAGCCGCCGACCCGGTTGTCGACGATCACCTGCTGGCCGATCACGCCGGAGAGCTTCTCGGCGACCACGCGCGCCAGCACGTCCACGCCGCCGCCCGGCGGATAGGGCACGACGAGCGTCACCGTGCGGTGCGGATAGTCCTGCGCCTGTGCCGCGCCTGACAGCAGCCCCAGAGCCGCGAAGCCCGTTGCAACCCAGCACAACCACCGATGCCCATTCGTACGCATGAAACTCCTCCCGGTTCTTTTCTGTTCTGGCGCTGAAAATAGCACCGCCGGCCCTCATGGCGAGAGCCGGCGGTCCTATTTCAGCCGGTCGGAGCTTCGAGAGCAGCCTAATGGATGCTCTGCGGCTCCGTGATCCTCAAACGCTGGATCTCGTCCTTGACGAGCAACTTACGACGCTTCAGTTCGGCAATCTTGAGGTCATCGGTCGACGGATGCATCATGGCCTCGGCGAGCTCATCGTCGAGAGCACGGTGCTTCCGCTCAAGTTCCGCAAGATGTGCTTGGATGGTCATGTGGAGTGGCTCCTCGGAGACGGTTCAGCAAACACCCCTGACGTCATCAGTGTGCCATGAAGAGGCTTCGAAGTCGAATAACGCTTCTTGTGCAATGCGGAAAAATCCCAGTCTTGCACGGAATTTGATCGCCCCGCGGCTTTGGACACCGCTTGAGAAACGTCGGATAATTCAATACATGTGCTGGCACACGCGCCGGGGAACCCTGGAATCGGGGACTCGGGCGTAGGGAGGCCAGCCGCGGGCCCGGAAGTCATGAGTATTCAAGACTTTGTAGTGATCGAGGGCTCCCTACCGGCGACCGGTCGCGTGACCGGGCTGTTGGATGAGACGCTTGTTGCGGCGGCCGCGATGAAGCAGGACGACGAAAGCGAATTGCGGGGGCAACTGGCACAGCTTCGCCAGGAGCATCGCGATCTCGATGCCGCGATTGCGGCTCTGTACAATTCGCCGGGCGCCGACCTGCTCCAGGTGCAGCGGCTGAAGAAGCGCAAGCTGCAGCTTCGCGACCAGATCATCCTGATCGAAGATCAGCTCACCCCCGACATCATCGCCTGAAGCCGACCATTCGCGCCTGATCGGGCTGCCCCGCCTACAATTTGCGTCTTAGCATTCGGGCATTCTTCGCCATAAACCGACGCCACGGCATTTTTCGCCAGGCATTCGGCTGTACCGCATCGCAACAGACGTTATCCGACTTATCCACAGCCGTACATCGCCGCAGACCGGATTGTCCGCATGAGACACACCCGAACGGGCGCGGGGTGTGGGCGAGCCGAAGGCACCTGGCCATCTCAACGCGCAGCACACGCGCGAGCCGTAGCGGGCTTTGTCACTATCGTGCGCAAGTTCTCCAAGCGCAGCCGTGCATGCGACCGCAAGCTTGCCGAGAATGCCACCATCGATCGGGGCGCCGCGGCCGTGCCGGAGCCGTAATCGGCGCGGACCCGAAAGCTTGCGGCCCCGGAGGCGAAAAGCGGGTGCCGCCTGAGATCGACCAGGACTGAGCCGCCAAGCCCTGTTTCACGACAAGCCCCTGTTTCCCGAGGTTTCCTGCCGCCGGACGCCAAATAACCGCGGGAATGATGGACTTTCGACATTTGATCTGGTACGCACGCCCCAACTCGGGACCCTCAGGCGTCCCGCGAACCCATCATCCACGACCGGATTTCAGCCGCCGGATTGCAGAAGGAAACACGCGTGCAGGTTCTCGTCCGAGACAACAACGTCGATCAGGCCCTCAAGGCGCTCAAGAAGAAGATGCAGCGCGAGGGGATTTTCCGCGAGATGAAGCTCCGCGGTCATTACGAGAAACCCTCCGAAAAGAAGGCACGTGAGAAGGCGGAAGCCGTCCGCCGCGCCCGCAAGCTCGCCCGCAAGCGCGCCCAGCGCGAAGGTCTCATCCCGATGAAGCCCAAGACGATCGGCGGGCCGGGCGGTGACCGTGGCGGCCGTGGCGCCGGCGGGCCGGGCCGTGGCGGCCCCGGCCGCAGTGGTGGCGGCTTTGGCGGCGGCGGTTCGGGCTTTGGCGGCGGTGGCGGCTTCGGACGCTGATCTCCGACTTTCGGTCGATGATTCTGGGCGCGGGCGGCAGAAACTGCGGCCCGCGCTTTGATTTTTGGGCCAGTTCGACCGACCCTTAGGATACCGCCGAACCTTCGCCGTATTCCTTCGCTGAACAACCATGAGGCCTGAGGATTGGAGCCGGGGATAGACAGCCACCGGCCATCGCGGATCAGAGCCTCGCCCGCTACCCTTTGATGATGAGACAGCGCGCCCTTATCGCCAGCCATCCAAGCACCGCGGCCCGCCGGCTCGGCGGCGCGGCGCTGCTGCTGGCGGCCATGGCGCTGTCCGGCTGCGGCACCATCATGAACGGCGGCGCCGGAACCTCGCAGACGTCCGAGTCCGAGGACAACCAGTTTGCCGCCTCGCCGGCCAACATCTCGTCGCTGTCAGCCGTCATCCAGCGTAACCCGAGCGACCCGCAGGCCTACAACATGCGCGGCTCGGTGTTCGGCCAGTCCGGCCGCAACGACGAGGCCCTGGCCGACTTCAACAAGGCGATCAGCCTCGATCCGAACTACGCCCAGGCCTATGCCAATCGCGGGCTGATCTACCGCAAGACCGGCAAACTGGAGCAGGCTCTCGCCGACTACAACAAGGCGCTGGCGCTCGATCAGAACTATCCGGTGGCCTATCTCGGCCGCGGCGTGGTCTACCGGCTGAAGAA
>CAKZHN010000339.1 GCA_936924235.1 uncultured Rhodoplanes sp.
AGGTGAAGGTCGAGAGCATCTCGATGGGCCACTGCGGCGCCATCGGGTGCCGCATCAGTCCGCCCTTCTCGTCCGAGAACGAGTTGACGAAGACGAGCCGCTCCGGCGGCACGATCTCGCGGTAGACCATGCGTCCCCACATGTCCTGACCGTCCGGCATCCTCATGCCGTAGAGGTAGGTGCCGCCGGGACGAAGATCCATCTTGGACACCAGCACGGCGGCGCCTTTCGGGCCCCACCACTCCTTCATGCGCGCCGGCTCGGTGAAGCATTTCCAGAGCAGTTCGCGCGAGACGTCGAACACACGCGAGATCACGAAGTCGGCGCTCTTGGTCGCGGTTGCAGTCGCGGTCATCGTTTCCATCCACTCGTTACGGTTAGGGACGCGCCGCGCTCACTGCGCGACGATGACCATCCAGCCGATGCCGAACTTGTCGGTCAGCATGCCGAACTTGGGCGAGAAGAACGTCTTGGTCAGCGGCATGGTCACGTTGCCGCCGTTCGACAGCGCCGTGAACGTCTTCTCGGCCTCGCCTTCGTCCTTGGCCGAAACCGTCAGCGAGAAGCCTTTGAAGTCCGGCTTGCCGGACGCCATGCCGTCGGAGCCCATCACCATGGTGTCGCCGATCTTGAACGAGGCGTGCATGATCTTGTTGTCGTCGGCCGGCGTGCAGTTCGGATTCTTCTCGGGGCTTTCCTTGAAGCGCATCAGCATCTCGACCTTGGCGCCGAGCGTCTTCTTGTAGAACTCGATCGCCTCTTCGCAGCGGCCTTCAAAGAACAGATACGGCTGAACTTGCATCGGACTCTCCTTTACGTTGACGCGGGGGGTTGAAGTTGCAGTGATCGAAGTCGTTCAAGACGCCATTTTCGAGACGTAGTCGTCGAGACGCGCGAGCGTCTGTTCCATGCCCTGGGCGGCGCCGTATTCCCTGATGACGCGGTCGCGCTCGGCTGCCGACGGGAACACGCCGCGCATGGTGAGCTTGGTCTTCGCGCCCACCTCTTCGAACGTGACCGTGGTGCGGAATTGCACCGGCTCGACGTCGTCTTCGCCGCCATGGCGGTAGACCAGCCGCTTGGGCGGCTCGACGATCTCGAAGATGACGCGGTTCTCATAGTCGCGGCCGTCGGGGCCGTGCATCACGAAGCGCCAAACGCCGCCGGGCTTGCATTCATAGGCGCTGGTCGTGGTGGTGAAGCCGTTCGGGCCCCACCACTGCGCCAGATGCTTCGGATCGGTGAAGACCTTCCACACCAGATCGCGCGGCGCGTCGAGCAGGCGCGTGCCCACGATCGCCAGCGGATCGTCGAGGACGATGCTATTTCCTGCGGCCATTTTTCCCGTCCCGCTTCTTCCCGGTTTTCTCTTCGCTGGCCTGCAGGGTGCGCAGATAGTCTTCCAGGCGATCCAGGCGCTGCTCCCAGAGCCGCCGGTACTCCTCGAGCCAATCGTCGACGCCCTTGAGCGCCGTGGGCTCCAGGCGGCACGGCCGCCACTGCGCCTCGCGGCCGCGCACGATCAGGCCGGCGCCCTCCAGCACTTTCAGGTGCCGCGATACCGCCGGCATGCTGATGTCGAAGGGCTCGGCGAGCTCCGAAACCGAGGTTTCGCCGAGCGCAAGGCGGGCCAGGATGGCCCGCCTCGTCGGGTCGGCGAGGGCTGCGAAGGTGGCGCTCAAGCGGTCGGTGGCCATCTGTATTTAGCCAATTTGTTAAATAACAGATCGGTTAAATACACGGCATGCCGGGTCGCGTCAAGTGAAGCCCTTGATGACAGGTTGTCTCAGTCTTCGAACGTGTTCGGCCCGGCGAGTTTCCGGCGCAATTCGCCGGTCTCGACGACCGTCTCTGCCACGGTGTCGATGATGGAATGCGGCTTGGCAGCCTTGACCTTGCGCGTCTTCTTCCTGGCCGGCTTGCGTGCCTTCGCCTTGGCTGCCGCCTTGCGCTTCACGGTACGTTTGGTCGTGCGTTTCTTGGCGGCACGTTTTTTGGCCGGACGTTTGGCAGCCTTGCGGGCCTTCTTGCGAGATTTCGCCATTGCGCTTCCCCCTTGGTGGTGGTCGCCCCTGCGAAGAGCGCCAAGCCTATCGCGGGAACTCCATGAGAAGCCAGGGCGCAGGCAACGTTATACCTTCGACATTGCGATCGGCATGTCGGCAAAGATCTTGTACTGCTGTACGCGCGGCTTGGCCTTGTCCTCTTCGTTGACGAACTGAAACGAGCTTTTTCCGATCAGCGAACGCGGCAGCACCATCACGCGGATGAAGCGGCTCGGCCGGTCCATCGCGGCCTGCGCGAACACCGGATCGGAGCCGGTCTCGTACCAGGCGCTGCCCGGGCCGTAGCTTGTCGAATGACCCAGCGTATCGATGCGGATGCCGCCGTCGATCAGGCAGCGCAGGCCCGGCCCCCAGTGCTTGTGCAGGAACGCGCAGCCGCCCGGCGGAAACGCGACGCTGTCGCCGCGCAGCAGCAGTTCGCCCTGCGGAATGGTTTTGAGCTCGGCCGAAAGTTTCTCGCGCGAGCGCACACCGGCGCTGCTCGCCACACCGCTCGGCGCGCTGGAGGCCGCAAGCTCGTAGCGCCACACCGTGGTGCCGTCCTGGCCTGGCGTCAGCGACACCGCGCCCTCGCCGCTCCAGGCCTCGCCGTCGCCGAACGACTTGCCGTCGATGCTGACCACGCCGTGCACCACGAAGATCATCCGCGGCAGCGCCGGCAGGCGGAGCGACGCGCCGCCGCTGATGGAATCCTCGAACAAGCCCAGAACCGGCGCCATGCAAAACCCTTCCCGTTTCCTATTTGAAGAACTCGATCAGCGCCTTCGACACGGCCTCCGGCGCTTCTTCCGGCAGATAGTGCCCGCAGTCGACGGCGAAGCCGCGCACGTCGGTCGCCCATTGGCGCCAGGTGGCCAGCGGATCGCTCTCGGCCTCGCTCGGAATGCCGGCCGCGCCCCACAGCGCGAGCAGCGGACAGGTGATCTTCTTGCCGGCGGCGCGATCCGCTTCGTCGTTCTTCAGGTCCGTGGTGCGACCGGCGCGATAGTCCTCGCAGGTCGCATGAATGCGCAGCGGATCGTTGAAGAAGGCGCGGTAGTGCGCGAGCGCGCGCGGGTCGAACGCGTTCAGCGATTTCGCCTTGGTGCCGGGCGCGGTCTTGCTGTCCCAGAACGCGGTCGGGTCGCGGCCGATCACGTCCTCGGGAAACGGCGCGGGCAGCGCCAGGAACGTCCAGTGCCAGATGCGGAAGGCGAGCTTGGCGTCGATCCCGTGCCACATGTCGTAGGTCGGGATGATGTCCAACGTGGAAACCTTCTCCAGCCGGTGCGGATGGTCGAGCGCCAAGCGGTACGCGACGCGCCCGCCGCGGTCATGGCCCGCGAGGTGAAAACGAATGTGGCCGAGTTGCTCCATCAATTCGACCATCGCCTTGGCCATCGAGCGTTTGTCGTAGGGCGCGTGGTCGCTGCCCGCGTCGGGCACGGACGACCAGCCGTAGCCGGGCAAATCGGCGATCACCAGCGAGAAGTGCTCGGCCAGCGCCGGCGCCACGCGATGCCACATCACGTTGGTCTGTGCATAGCCGTGCAACAGCAGGAGCGGCGGGCCGTTGCCGCCTGAGCGCGCAAAGAGCTTGCCGGCCGAGGTGTCGACCCAATGCGATTGATAACCGGGATAGAGATCGGCGAGATCGGGCATGGCGTTATCAGACCGTGAGGCTCGCGCACGGTCAACGGCCGATCAGCCACCCTGCTCGCGCTTCACCGCCTGCCAGCCGATGTCGCGGCGGCAGAAGCCCTCCGGCCATTTGATCCAGTCGACCGCCTGATAGGCGAGCCGCTGGGCCTCGGTCACGGTCCTGGCCATGGCCGAGACGTTGAGCACGCGGCCGCCGTTGGCGAGGATCTTGTCGCCGTCGGCCTTGGTGCCGGCGTGGAAAATCTCCACGCCCTCGACCTCGGCTGCGGCATCCAGGCCTTCGATCAGCGTGCCGCGCTTGTAGTCGCCGGGATAGCCCTTCGCGGCCATCACCACGGTGAGCGCCGCGTCGGGGTACCAGCGCAGATCGAAGCTCTTGAGCTGGCCATCGCACGATGCGATCAGCGCCGGCACCAGGTCCGACATCAGCCGCAGCATCAGCACCTGGGTTTCCGGATCGCCGAAGCGGGCGTTGAACTCGATCAGCTTCGGGCCGTCCCTGGTGATCATCAGGCCGGCGAACAGCACGCCCTTGTAGGGGCAACCCATGGCCTTCATCGCCTTGAGCGTCGGGCGGATGATCTCGTCCATGGTGCGCGCGGTCATGTCCGGCGTCATCACCGGAGCCGGCGAATAGGCGCCCATGCCGCCGGTGTTGGGACCGACATCACCGTCACCGACCCGCTTGTGGTCCTGCGCCGAGGCGAGCGGCAGCGCCGTCTCGCCGTCGCACAGCGCGAAGAACGAGGCTTCTTCGCCGGTCATGAACTCCTCGATGACCACCTCGGCGCCGGCCGCGCCGAGCCCGCCCTCGAACATCATGTCGATCGCGGCGGTGGCCTCGTCGAGCGTCTGCGCCACCACCACGCCCTTGCCGGCGGCGAGGCCATCGGCCTTGATCACGATCGGCGCGCCGGTTTTCTTCAGGTATTCCTTGGCCGGTCCAGGCGCCGTGAACCGCTCATAGGCCGCGGTCGGGATGTGGTTCGCCCGGCACAGGTCCTTGGTGAAGCCCTTGGAGCCTTCCAGCCGCGCGGCAAGCCGGCTCGGCCCGAACGCCTTGATGCCGGCGGCCGCCAGATCGTCGACCACGCCGGCGACCAGCGGCGCCTCGGGACCCACGACCACGAAATCGACCTTGTTGGCCTTGCAGAACGCGATGACAACGGCGTGGTCCGCAATGTCCAGCGCCACGCATTGCGCCTCGCGTGCGATGCCGGCATTGCCCGGCGCGCAGTAGAAGGCGTCGGTGAGCGGGCTTGCCGCGATCTTCCAGGCCAGCGCGTGCTCGCGGCCGCCGGAACCGAGGAGAAGGATGTTCATGGGTGGCAAGCACTAGCACGCGGACTGCAATCTCCGGAACCGGATGCCCACAGCGTCCACAAGGTGCCTCGACGCAGCGGCACAGAAGTGGTTTGCTGCCTCTCCATGAAAAGCGTTGTGGCAGTCCTGTTGTTTTTGTTCGGTTTTCTGGCCCCGGCCATGGCCGGAGAAGGTTATTCGCTGGATCACCGGCCCGTCGTGGTGTTCAAAGGCGGCGTCGAGCACATGACGCCCTATCCGCAGGGCAAGCGCTCCACCTCGGTCTGGGCCTCAGACGCCGGCTTCCGTGACTGCAACTCGAGCTGCACCTGGAAGATGGAATACTGCCTCCGTGGCAACAACACCGCCGACGCCTGCCGGCCGCACCTCGACAACTGCGTCCGCGCCTGCCAGCGCAACTCCGGCCGCTGGGGTGGTCCGTGGGGCGGACCGCTGGCCGGCCTCTCCGACTGGTATTGATCTTTCGCTTTGAATGCCGCGGTCGCACCGGCCATGCCGGTGACGGGCTCGTCGCGCTTTGAAAATGCGCTAGTGTGGCGCTCTGATGTTCGAGAAGCTCGCCACCCAGTTCCGGAACAGTGACGTCAACTACCCGCTGCTGGTCCCACTTCTCGTCTCGAGCTTCCTGATCCAGATGGTCACCGCGCTGGTGCGCGTCACCATCTCGTACCGCGCCGTCGAGCTCGGGATGTCGATCGTCGGCCTGGGCTTCATCGCCTGTGCGTTCGCGATCTTCCCGATCCTGATCGCCGTGCAGATCGGCCGCTACATCGACCGCGGCCATGACGCCCGGACCGCCTGGATCGGCGCCGCGATCTTCCTGGTGTCGATCGCGGGCTTTGCGGCCTGGCCCACGCCCACCGGGCTGCTGGCGTTCTCCGCCGTGATGGGCTTCGGCCACATCATGCTGATGGCGAGCCAGCAGATGCTCTGCGTTCGCGCCGCCGGACCGAAAAGCCTCGAAGGCGTGTTCGGCAACTTCATGGTGGCGAACTCCATCGGCCAGGGGCTCGGGCCCTATATCGTCGGCTGGCTCGGCGGCAACGCCGCGGTGCCGCCGACCGGCAAGCTGTTCGTGGTCGGCGCGGTGTGCTCGGCGGTTGCGCTCGTCGTCATGCTGGCGCTGCGGCCGAGCCGCGAGACACGGACCGCGATGGGCGAAGGCGACGTGGTGCCGGTGTCGCAGATCCTGCGCATCCCCGGCCTCGTCGCCGTGATCATGGCGGGCGTGGTTCTGGTTTCGGCCTCGGATACCGTGGTCGTCTACATCCCGCTCCTCGGCGC
>CAKZHN010000340.1 GCA_936924235.1 uncultured Rhodoplanes sp.
CGCACAGCCGGATTGAATACGCTTTCATGACAGACCTCCCTGTACATTAATTCTTGGTTAGATGCGGCGTTCACTGCTGGCGATACCTAGCAGCCCAATTCAACCTACGGCATAGTGCCGATCCAACAATAATAACTTTTTTTGAGCGGCACCGAGCGATTTGATCTCGGCAAAGCGAACGCGCAGCCACTGACGTTTTGAGGGCATGTGTCAAACGGCGAAAGCCGTTTGAGCGGTAGATCATTGTCTAGGGAGGAAGAAATGATCCTGTCCCCATTGGACGAGTCAGGCAAGCCCACGGACTGGTGGTTCATGTACAAGGCCCCGAAGCTCAATGCAGCGGCGGGACTGACGGATGCGTCGACGGGCTTCGAGTATGTGTATTTCGACAGCAAAGCGACCGCTGTCACGCGCTCGCCTTACACGCTCGATAGCGACAATGGCGCGCTGTTTCACACGCTCGACTCTGTATTTGGCAATCCGCAGGCGAATACCGGCTGGATTCTTTACAATGACGAGATACCCAACGGCGCAACATCGCTGACGCTGGGCCACAGCAAGGGCGTGATTGGCTTCGACGCCGCCAGCAACACGGCGTTCTGGCTGGTCCATTCATGGCCGAAGTTTCCTCTTCCGGATGACTCCGCGCAGCCGAGTCCGATGTACGGCCAGACGTATCTCTGCGTCGCGCTCGATCTCGACCAGGCTCGACAGCTCGCCACGCAGATGCACCATTATCAGCAGCCACAGGTCTATCAGTCGCGCATCCCGACGAGCTTCGCGACCGACGATCCGTTGTTCCTGCTGAAACACGACGTCATTCGTGACAATGATCCCGCTGGCAGCAATGTGCTCGAATTGAAATCCATTGGTGGCATGCCATTGAAGGTGATCGCCAAGAACGCGGCGTGGAACGACGATTTCTGGAACGACCTCGTCGTCGATGCGATCAAGGCAAGCATCGATGTCGACACCTGGATTCGCGGCGGCCCGAAGGTCATTCCCGGGACCACGGATCCAAGCGGGCAGTTCACGGTCGCCGATATCAAGTACATCACGTTGGAGAACTTGGGATTGGGAACTCGCTGGGCCTGGCCCGAGGCCAAGGATCACGCGAAATGGGCGATCAGCGACGCAAACCAAGGCAACTGGGTGTGCGTCGGCGACATCAACCGCATGATCAGCCAGCGCAAGCGCGGTGGCTGCACCATCGCCTTCCAGCACGACGTGCTTTGGTCAATGCTGAGCAAGACCGACAAGTTCGTCGTTCCTGCGGGCAGCAATCTCACGCCGGCAGAGGCGAAGACCAAGGTGCGCGTGTCGCGTATCAAGGCCGAGAAGGATGCCGACCTGCCGAAGAATCCCAGGCGCCGGAAATGGGACTTGGCCGAGACGCCGGCCGCTGACCATGCCGCACCAGCGCCAACTCATCGCGCGCCGGCCAAGCCGAAAACTTCGCATTCCTGAGGAACAGAGCGATGTCTTATCATCACGATCACAATCATACGACCGACGTGCGCGCCCAATTCCGCGCGGGCCGATACCCCGAAAGCTATGCCGCGCTCGTCGGCACGATCGAGCAGGGCAGCGAGAAAGCGATCACCGGGCGAAGCGGCGACCACATCCAGTTTTACCTGAGCGTGGGTGGCGGTGCCCGCTATCAGGTGGACGTCAACACCCAGTCGACCGACGGCACTGCGATCAACGTTTACATCGCGGATCAGAGCGTCAACCCATCCGGCACGAATCCCGACGAGCCGTTCGGTGCGCCCGCCTACGGCCTGTTTCCGGCTGCAGCCCTCAGCTATCCAAAGATCGGCCTGACCAACAAGGACTTCTCGCCGCTCAGTTACTATCGCATCGAAGGGCAACTGACGTCCGCGCTGCAGGCATCCAGTTTCGTCACGGTCTATGGATTGACGTTCGACGATGGCGGCACCGATGGAAAGGGTGTCCACGAAACGCACTTCACGGGCCGGCCGGACCAGGACGGCGCGCTCGTGATTTACTCGATCGATCCTGCGAGCGGAGCGCCAGTGCGCACCTGGTTCTTCTTCAAATTCGCGAACCAGAATATCGCCTGACTCGGAGCGGTTCGGGGTCTTTTCCCTCGTCCGGCAGGGGGATGCATCACCCCTGCTCCGGTGTTCTTCTGGATAGCCAAGGCAGGAGGACACGATGCGAACGCTGACAGGAATGGCGGCCCTGGGGATCATCCTCGTCGCCGGCACGGTCCCGGGACACGCCGGCCAGTACCATTGGTGCGCCAACGACGGTCAAAGCCGCAGCGGCGGGATGTCGTGCTATTACACGACGCTCGATCAATGCAGGGCGGCCGTGTCAGGGAGCGGTGCGTTCTGCATGCCGAACTACGCGGACCCGGAGCCGCAGGGCAATTCATCGGCGCGACGGCGTCGCTAGCGGCAGCCAAGGCACCGCGGACGGCTCAACGAGTGGCCACTCAGTCGTTCACGGCTGGCGCATGCTGCTGCGCCAGCGCTTCGGTGAGATCCGGCACGTCCTTACAATCGCCGGCCGCCTCCTTCAGAAGAGTCTGCATGAACGGCCGGTACATTTCGATAAATCGCTTGTCGGCCGGATGGCAGAGGTAGCGGCGATGCGGCCGGATATCCATCTGGAACGCCACCAGCCATTCCCGGACGCCCTCGTTGTCGCCAACGCCCTGCACCACGTTCAGGATGTCGTCATAGGCGTGCACCATGTGCGCGACGAAGGTCTGATAGCGCAGATATTCGGCGTGGCTGTGCATCAGCGCCGTATAGTCAGGATCGGACAGGTGCGGATAGCGCAGGAGCGCGTCGCTGTAGGTCGCGTAGATCCGCCGCGCGTCGGCCAGCTCGGCGCGATAGGCCTCGGCCTCCGATTTCCTGCGGTTGTCGTTGAGCTGGAAGATCACCACCGCGAAGCCGACCAGAGCGATCACGGCCGACGCGATCTGGGCGAGGTTGCCGTAGCGCGAATACCAGGGCGCCGCGGGCGGCGGCGAGGCTGGCACAGGTGGCGTCGTTGTCGTTTCCGGCGATGTCATGCGGGCCCTCCCGGCCTGACCTTTAGGCCGAGACGCATCCCGTTACAATTCCGGAGCCGGCTACCGCTTCTCGGCAATGGCCTTGAGCAGCGGCGTGATCCGCCCCATGTCGGCCTGGATGGCGTCGTCGAACTTCCCCAGCGGCATGTCTCTGGGCCCGATGACTTGCGCTCGGATCAGAATCGTAGGTTTTATTCGACGCCGATTTCTGCGGCGATCAGGTGCGCCACCGGTGGAGGCATCTGTCCCTTCTGAAACGCTTGGACCCGCTCCTGCAGTTGGCGGCCCTCCTGGGTGACCCGCTCGTGCTGGCGCAGATGCTCGAGCCACGACGCGATCTGGAAGGTCTCGACGAACTTGCCGGGCTCGGCGACGTCCTCGAACACGCCCCACTCGAAGGCGCCGTCTCGCCAGCGCTGGTCGGACAGCGCGAACAGCGCTTCGAGGAACGCCGCGCGGTCGTTCGGATCGATGCGGTATTCCACCGTCACCAGCACCGGACCGCGGTCGCCGGCGACGTCTTGCGCCAGCACCGGCGCAGGCCAATGCATCGACGGATTGAGATCGACGCCGGCGCCGGTCTGCAGCTTCCAGCGGTGCAGCGCGACGAGCGCGATGACCAGCATCGCTGCCGCGATGATGTGGGTGACCGGCAGGCCCAGATGCACCGCCACCTGACCCCAGGCCATGCTGCCAAGGCTCATCGCGCCGAACATCACGGTGACGAACAGCGCGAGACCCCTGCCCCGCACCCAGGCCGGCAGGCCGAGCTGTGCGGAGACGTTGATGGTCGCGAGCATCGCGATCCACGAAAGCCCAGCCACGCAGCATGCGGTCAGCGCCACCGCGGGATCGCGGGCGAGGCCGAACAGCACCAGCGCCATAGCGGTGCCGACCGTGCCGACGGCGGCCATGCCGTCGGCGCCGAGGCGGTCGTTGATCAGCGGCAAAAGCAGCGCGCCGATCACGGCGCTGCCGCCGATCGCGCCCAATAAGATCCCGTAAAGCGCGGGCCCGCCGTGGACCTGGTTGCGCGCGACGAGCGGCAGCAGCGCCCAGTAGGCGCTGGCGAACAGGAAGAACCCGGTGGCGCGGATCAAGGTCGCGCGCAGATGCGGATTGCGCCGCGCGTGCCGGAGGCCGATCAGCATGGCGCTGCCGAAACGCTCGGGCGGCAGATGCTGCGATGACCGCTGCAGCGGCCGCCACCAGACCAGCGCCGCGACCACACCCAGGTTGGTGATCGCGTTGATCCAGAACGGCGCGGCGATGCCGAGCGCGCCTATGAATAAGCCCGCCAGCGCCGGCCCGATGGCGCGGCTGACATTGATGCCGACGCTGTTCGCGGCCACCGCGGGTGACAGCTCCTCGCGCGGCACAAGCTGCGGCACGATCGACTGCCAGGCCGGCGCGATCAGCGCTGCGCCTATGCCCATCACGAAGGTGAAGCCGAGCAGCGAAGCGGGCGTGATCAGCTTGAGCCAGACCAGCAGCGAGAAGCCCGCGACCAGGACCACGAGCGCGGCCTGCACGGCGATCAAGAGCTTTCGCCGGTCCAGAATGTCGGCCAGCGCACCGGCCGGGATGCCGAACAGGAACATCGGCAGCGTGGTCGCGACCTGAACCATGGCGACGATCAGCGGGTCCGGATTGAGCCCGGTCATCAGCCAGCCGGCGGCGGCGTTCTGCATCCAGGTGCCGATGTTGGAGATCACCGTCGCGGTCCAAAGGACCGCGAACACCGGATGACGGAATGGCGCCCAGGAGGACGCGCCAGCCGTTGGACCGCCTGAAGGTCTGTCGGGCATCCGACAGTTTTACATTGTCTCGGAAGCACAGCCCATGGCTCTCGACTGACCGGCGGCTTCCGCAAACGAAAAGACCGCCTGAAGGCGGTCTTTCCCACGCACACGCGCTGCCGCGCGCTACATCGACTTGTGCTGCTTCTTGGTATGAGTCTTTGACGTCTTCGTCTTGGCCGGCGCCGGCTTCGTCTGCGGCGTGCTGTTCGGGTCGGTGGTGTTGGCCTTGGCAGGATCAGTGGTGCCGGCGCTCTGCGCCATCGCAGCACCGCCGCTGCAGATACCGACGGTGATAGCCGCGGCGAGCGCCAGTTTCGCAAGATGGGTCATCAGAAAGTCTCCTCGGTTGCGACGCCCCCGAACAACTCAGCCTATCCGAAGCAAGTTCCGCGATTGCGAGTCTGACGGGAATTTAATCTGCCTGCGTCGCAGGCTTTCGCCGGTAATTAGGTAGCCGCTGCCGGGGGATCGAACCGGGCGAGGCGGCGCGGCCAGATCGCAGAACAGTCCGCGAAATCAAGGCATTCGTAGTTGTACGGATACCGGGCAAAGCCGCGGTCCGGTATCAACCACCCATGGTCGACAACAGCCTTGATCTCCGGTTCTACGCCCTCTGGTGCGAGCGCCTGGCTGATGAATGCCAGGAGCAAAAGATCGCCGACGAATTGCGGCAGATCAGTTTCGAGCTCACCGAGCGGGCGCAGAACCAGACGCTTCTCAAAAGAACCGCAGCCTAAAGAAGCGCGACTTTGGCAGACATACCTTAGAGGCCCTGCTTCCGGGGGGGAGCGGGGCCTCCCCTTCTTTCGCTCCGCGGCGCTGCCGGGCGCCCGAATTTTCCATCATCGCCCCCGCGACATGGTGAACGGAATGTGTCGTGGGAAATCTCATTTTTAAATGTCCGGCGACCGGCGAGAAATTCGACACCGGCTTTCAATCGACCCGCGCCGAGATGCAGAAGATGCCGCAGGACGCCCAGATGCTCCTGCGCTGCCCGGTGTGCAGGGAACGCCACGCCTTTATGGTGACTGACGGCGAGATCGAAGGGCAGGACTAGGCGCGGTTGAACCGCAGCATCCTCTCCGCGTTCCCTGCCGCGACCCGACTCCTTCTCCACCTCATCCTGAGGAGGCGCGAAGCGCCGTCTCGAAGGATGGGGTGGCCCCGCTGTCGCAGCATCCGGGCGGCCTCGCCCTTCGAGACGCGTTGCTTCGCAACGCTCCTCAGGGTGAGGCCGGCAAAGAGCGAGCCGGCGGAAGTGAGCATCCTCCGTCCCCAGTGAATTCACACCCAAACTCACAACAATCTGGATTTGTTTTTCCAGCGTTGTACGAACGCCATGCCTTGCTCGTCTGACGGCGTCGTCGATCGCGATGCCTGATGACTGCGCAAGGTGCGGCCGCCGACAACGCGTGCCGCGATGGAGCGCCGAGAGGCGCCCG
>CAKZHN010000341.1 GCA_936924235.1 uncultured Rhodoplanes sp.
ACACCGTCGGAGCAGTACGCGGTCTGCTCGTCCATATTCACCAGCACAACGTCGACGTCGATCACGCTACTCACTCGCTCACCCTGGATACACGAACACGAAACCCAGCTGCCCTTTGCGGGCATCTTTCGAGGCTAGCCCCATACCCTTAACCGGGCAATGCAACGGCCCTTTCGGGAACCGTTGCGCTGCGCGACGCCGCAAATGCAGCATTCACCTGAGGAATCCCGCATTCGCTTCGCGCAAACGCAGTCACGTCATGCAAAGCCCGCGGCCTGCTCTGCGCAAACGCAGATGCCGTCTGGCGTTTCGTGCTCTGTCACATTTCGAGGGCGCGTTCCGGTTGTCTCATAAGGGGACTGTTTTCGCGGTTTGGCTGGACCGGAACGCCGGCTCTCTTTAGTTTTTCGCCGCATGTTGCCGGAAAGCCGCAGTTACGAAACCCTGGTCCGCGATTTCCGCTGGCCCAGGCCCGCGCAGTTCAACATCGGGGTCGAGGTCTGCGACCGCTGGGCCGAGCGCGATCCCGGCCGGCTCGCGATCGTCGCGGCCGGCGCCGACGGCCGCGCCCACGACGTGAGCTACGGCTGGCTGCGCGAGACCTCGAACCGTCTCGCCAACGCGCTGGCGGCCAACGGCGTTACGCGCGGCGACCGCGTCGCGATCCTGCTGCCGCAGGCGCCGGAGGTCGCGGCCATTCACATCGCGATCTACAAGCTCGGCGCCATCGCGCTGCCGCTCGCGGCGTTGTTCGGCACCGACGCGGTCGCGTACCGCCTGCAGAACGCCGGCGCCAAGGCGCTGATCACCAACGCGCCAGGCCTCGTGAAGCTCGCCGAGATCAGACGCGCGCACGCCGACTCGCTGGCGGAGCTGCAGCTCGTGCTCTCGGTCGACGGCGCGGGTGACGGCGCGCTCGGATTTCACGACGCGCTGTCGCGCGCCTCGTCCGACTTCGCACCGGTGCTCACCTCCGCCGACGATCCCGCGATGATGATCTACACCTCGGGCACCACCGGTCAGCCGAAGGGCGCGCTGCATGCCCATCGCGTGCTGATCGGGCACATGCCCGGCATCGAATTGCCGCACGAGTTCTTCCCGCAGCAAGGTGACCGCTTCTGGACTCCGGCCGACTGGGCCTGGGCCGGCGGCCTGCTCGATTGCCTGCTGCCGAGCCTCTACTGCGGCGTGCCGGTGGTGGCGCGGCGCTTCGACAAGTTCGAGCCCGAGGAAGCCTTCGCGCTGATGGCGCGCCACGGCGTGCGCAACGCCTTCATCCCGCCGACCGCGCTGCGCATGCTGCGCGCGGTGCCGAACCCGCGCGGCCGCCATGCCATCGCGCTGCGCTCGGTCGGCTCCGGCGGCGAGGCGCTCGGCGCCGAGACCTTCGAGTGGGGCAAGTCCGCGCTCGGCATCGCCATCAACGAGTTCTACGGCCAGACCGAATGCAATCTCGTGGTCGGCGCCTGCGCTGCGATCGGCGTGGTGCGGCCGGGCGCGATCGGCAAGGCGATCCCCGGCCACACCGTCGCGGTGATCGACGCCGAGGGCCGCGTGCTCAAGCCCGGCGAGCTCGGCCAGATCGCGGTGAAGCGGCCCGACCCGGTGATGTTCCTGGAGTACTGGGGCAAGCCCGAGGCCACGCGCGAAAAGTTCATCGGCGACTGGATGACCACCGGCGATCAGGGCGTGATCGACGACGAAGGCTACTTCACCTTCGTCGGCCGCGACGACGATGTGATCAACTCGTCCGGCTATCGCATCGGACCGGGCGAGATCGAGGATTGCCTGATCCAGCATCCGGCGGTGGCGCTTGCCGCCGTGATCGGCAAGCCCGATCCGGTCCGCGCCGAGATCGTCAAGGCCTTCATCGTGCTCAAGGCCGGACAGGCGCCGTCGCCGGCGTTGTCGGGGGAGATCCAGGCGTTCGTGCGCAAGCGGCTTTCGGCGCACGAGTATCCGCGCGAGATCGACTTCATCGACGAGCTGCCGATGACCACGACCGGCAAGGTGATCCGGCGGCTGCTGCGGACCAAGACCTGAAGCCACTCATCCCGACGGAGCGAGGTTGACCGTGAAGGTCTTCTCCAGCGTACCCTTGTCGCCGCGGATGACCTTGTACTGCGCCGTGTAGGTGCCGGCCGGCCAGGGCGTCGCGCCGCGCTTCTTGCCCAGCATCTGGAGCCATTGCGCCTTGGATTCACCGAGCGGCTGCTCGCGTCTCTCGACGAACGTGCTGCCGTCCGGCGCCGTGATCGACAGCTCGATCGCCTCGCCGGCCTCGAGTCCGATGGCGCGCACGTAAGCGACCAGCGCCGGTGACGTCGGCGTGGGCGACATGTGCTGCACCTCGCCCGACTCGACCTGCTCCATCTTCACCGGCTCTCCGGCAAAACCCGCGTTGAGCACTTCGCCGCGGCGATATTGCAGCACCTTGCGCGCGGCGTCGTTCCACAGCGATTGGCCGCCGCCGCAGGAGCCTGGCGCTGCGCCATAGGCGAACGGATCGACCTTGGTCTGGTTGAGCATCACGTTGAGATGCAGATGCGGAAATTCAGTGTTGCCCGACAGTCCGACATGGCCGAGCGGCGCACCGGTATCGACCACCTGGCCGCGCGTCACGCGAACGCTGCCCTTGGCCATGTGGCAGTACTGCGTCATCCAGCCGCCCGTGTGCCGGATCACGACACCGTTGCCGCATTCGCGGCCCTTCACGGATTCAGGCCCGGCCACGCGCACCGACACATCGTCGACGCCGTCGCGGGTGGCGAGCACCGTGCCGGGCGCGGCCGCGAGTACGTCGACGCCGGCGTGTTCCTCCGCCATGCTCGGCACGCGGAAGTCGGTGCCGTCATGACCGTCATAGCTCTGCTCGCCGCACTTGTAGTCGTGCCATTTCGGCGACGGGTCTGCGTCGAAGTAATTCTGCACGAAACACGTTTTGCCGATCTCGCAGGCGAGCGGCAGCGCGAGGCTGATCGGTTCGGCGGCAGAGGGTTGGGCAGGGCTGCCGAACGCGGCGGCAGCCAGGATCGCGGCGCGGGACAGTTTTACCATCGGATTGCACCCACGGTTCCGGTCCCCCACCGGGACCATGCGCACGGCGTGGCGGCAATTCTGTGGTCTGCAGTTCTATGGTCGGAACTTCAGCGGCGGCGGAGGCGGCTGCGGACCTGCTTGGCTGCGGCAATGCCGCTGCGGCGCAGCCGTTCCATCCGGCAGGCCAGCGCAAACGGGATTGCCGAGCGGCGCACGGCAATCAGCCGGTCGCTGAGCGCGAGCCGCTCGCGCCAGATGTGGTCGATCATCGGATGCTCGGCGGCGGCGCAGGAATCCACCCGTGCGACCTTGCAGTCGGCCATCAGCCGTTCGGTGAGCTCGCAGACGAGCTGCACGCCGGGCGAAAAGCGCGCGGCGCCCTCGTTGTAACCGATCTTCCAGCACCAGGCGGTGCCGCCGCTCTGCAGCGTCACGGTGGCCGCGATGGCGCGGCCGTCGAGCAGCATGCGGTCGATGCGGGCGTGATGCTCGGCGGCGAGGCCTGCGACGGCGTCCTGCACGAAGGTCTTGACCGCCGGATCGTCGACGATCGCGGTGCCGGCGACGCCCTTCCAGCCGCTCGCCTCCAGCACCAGGAAATCCTGCAGCGCGGCCGCGACATCGTCCGGACTGCAAGCCTGCGCGAAGCTCACCGGCGCGATGTCTTCCAGGCGCCGCCGCTGGCGGCGGAATTCCTTGCGCCGGCCCGACGAGATGGCGCGCTCGATGTATCCGGCGCGGTCGCTGCCCGGATCAAGCAAGGCGCGTTCGTGATGGCCGAAGCGGGTGCTGGCCTGGCCCTTGCGCGCCAGCACGGTGTCGAGCGCGATCGCAAAGGCGCCGGTGTCAGGCAGGTGCGGCATCAGCAGCACGGCCGGAGTCTGCGGATCGTGCGCCAGCCGGTCGAGCCAGGCGGCGATGACGCCTTCCGGATCGTCGCGGTCGACCAGCGGCACGCCGAGCGGCGCAAACGGATGCGTCCAGCCGGTCAGCATCGCCAGCGTCCCGCCGCGCGGACGCTCTTTCCGGGCCGGAAAGACGCCGGCGAGGCGCCCCGTCGAGGTTCGCACCAGCGTCGCGCCGACGCGTGCGCCGAACACCGGCGCCGCCGCCAGCATGAAGGCCGGCTCGTAGAACACGTTCGGCTCGGCGGCACGGGCCGCCAGCGCCCGGATCTCGTCGGCGAGCGGCTTAAGCGCCGCAACGTCGCGCCATTCGACCCGGTAGAACTTGCTGAGCGGCGCGTGCATGGTTCGTCAGCGCGATTTGGCGCGGCCCCAGATGAAGACGTGGAAGCCGAGCCGCTTCTTGGTGATGAAAAACAGCAATGCCGACTCGAGAATGAGAGCGGACGCGGTCGACACCGCGGCGCCCTCGACACCGAGCCGCGGCACCAGGATGAGGCAGAGCACCAGATTGAGCGCGAACGCCGCCGCATAGGCCGCCGCGCAGGCGTGCTGCTCGCCCAGCATGTTGAGGAGCCGCTCGATCGGGCCGACTGAGGCGCGCGCCATCAGGCCGGCCGCCAGAATCCACATCAGGTGGAAGCCGCTGGTGAACTGCGGTCCGAACAGCCAGAGCAGCGGCTGACCCATCGCCAGGATGACCACGCAGGCGGCAAGCGAAGCCCAGAACGTCCAGCGGATGGAATCGGCCAGGAAGCGCTCGAGCTCTTCGCGGTTGTCCGCGATGTGATACTTGCTGAAGCGGTGCGCCACCGCGGCCGACACGGCGAAATGCACGAAGGCGATCAGCGTCAGCGTCTTGGCGGCGGCGTAATAGGTCGCGACGTCGTCCGGATCGCGGAATTGCTGCAGCACCAGGATGTCGGTCGAGGTGAGTAGCAGATAGAAGCCCTCGACCATCAGGATCGGCAGCGAGACCTTGAACCAGGCTCCGGTCTCGTAGGCGCGCGGGCCGGCTTCGACGGTGCGCGCCAGCCTGCGGTTGAGCAGCACGGTCTGGCCGACCACGGTCAGCGCGAACGAGACCGCAACCGCGGTCACGGCGGTCGTGGCCGTGGTCGAGAAGCTCAGGAGGAACGCCGCGAGTACCAGCACCAGCATCACGAGGTGGCGCACGATGTAAGGCGGCAGCAGCGCAAGATCGATCCAGTCGTAGGAGCGGGCGATGCCGTCCTGCATCTGCATCAGGCCGTAGAACGGCAGCGTGACGCAGGCGATCGACAGCGGCACCTCGACGTAATCGTCGAGATAGGGCTCCAGCATCCGGATCAGGAGGATGCCACTGAGTGCGATGACACTGGCGCTCGCGAAGGCGAGCCAGCGGCTGCGGGCGAGAAAGCCGCGCAACCGGTCGAACGCCTTCAGCTTGGTGTATTCGGGAATGAAGCGCTGCGCCGCGGTGGCGAGGCCGAGATCGGCCATGTCGCCGATCAGGGTCACCCAGGTCCAGACGTAGACATAGATGCCGAACTCGGTGCGGCCCATCCAGCGGGCGAGGACGATCTGCGACAGATAGATCAGCGCGGCGCTGCAGACGCGAATGAGAAATGCCGCGCTCGCCACGCGCTGCGTCACCGAGCGGTCGCTGGTGTCGTTGAGCCAGGCATTGAGCCCGGCGCGGATGTGCGCGATGAGCCCGGCAAGCGGACGGGCCGGACGATCCGCATTCTGCGACTCGGTCAACGCCACGGAACACACCTTACACACGGCATACGAGGCCGCGTCCGGACGCGGCCTTAAAGCCTGCGCAGGCCTAGCAAGGAACCGTTAACATTCGGTTGGACGCCAAGGTTGGCGGGGGCTTAAGAGCCGACCTCGGCCAGCGTTTTCTCGACGATCTTGCGCTCGTCGGGGGTGAGTGCCGGTTGCGGCGGCACCGGATCGCCGACCTCGTAGCCCTGGCTCGCCAGCCCGGCCTTGATGCAGGCCGCGAGGTTGAAGCGTGCGAAGACCTCGTTGATGGTCCAGAGCTTGCGCTGCAGCGTCATGGCTTCGTCCCAGCGCCCGGCGCGGCACAGGTCGTACAGCCGGACACTTTGCCGCGGCACGATGCAGGCCGGCCCGGCCATCCAGCCGACACCGCCGATCAGCATCACGGCGGCGGGGATGTGCGCCGAGGCGGAGAACACGCTGATGTCCGGGCAGCGATTCATGATCGAGAGGAGCCGCCCGGTGTTGGTCGAGGCGTCCTTGATGTAGCCGATGCGCGGATGCGTGCTGAGCCGCGCGATCACGTCGAGGCTGAGATCGCTGCGCTGAAATTGCGGATTGGTGTAGAGCACAGATCGGA
>CAKZHN010000342.1 GCA_936924235.1 uncultured Rhodoplanes sp.
GATCGTCGTCCCGGCCTTTGCGCACGGCTATCTCGCGACGCCGGTGATCGACCGCGATCATCTCGACGAGACACTCGACGCCATGCTGGACGGCATCGCGTCCGAACGCGACCTGCCCAAGATCATCACGCTCGACACCATGGGTGCGGGCGAGCCGACCTATGAGGCGCTCCGTCGCGTGCTTGCGGCGCGCGGCGCGGCGCCTTGCGTGTTCGATCAGATGCGGCGGCCGAAGCTTGCATCCACGCTCGACGGCAAGGCTTATCTGGAGAGCGCGCTGTCGAGCTCGACGCGCAAGAAGCTCCGCCAGCACCGCCGCAAGTTGTCGGAAAAGGGCTTTCTCGTCTCGACGGTCTCGACCGAGCCCGAGCCGGTGCGGGACGCGCTCGAGCAATTCCTGGCCATGGAAATGTCCGGCTGGAAGGGCCGCGAGGGCACGGCGCTCGCCAGCAACGAAACCGATGCGGCGTATATGCGCGGCGCGATCGCGGCGCTTGCCGCGCAGGGCGACGCCTCGATCCATTCGATCTATCTCGACGGCAAGCCGGTCAGCATGCAGCTCGTCGTGCGCGCCGGCAGCGCGACCTTCACCTGGAAGACCGCCTATGACGAGGCGTTCCAGGATTTCTCGCCCGGCATGCTGCTGCTCGAGGACTACACGGCGGCGTTTCTCGCCGACAAGCGCATCGCCTTCGTCGACTCCTGCTCCTACGACGACACCGGCTACATGTCGGCCTGGCAGGAGCGGCGCGAGGTTGCCGATCTCTGGATCGATGCGCGCCGCGGCGGCTCACTCGAATTCCGCGCGCTGAGCGGATTGCAGAAGGCCTATCGGGAAGCGCGGGCGACTGCGAAGGCGCTCTATTTGCAGTGGCGGAAGTCGCGGAAAGGCAAATAGCGGAGCATGACAATGCGGCAAGCGGACGTTGTCATTGCCGGAGGGGGGGTGGCTGGTTCGTTCGCCGCAGCGATGCTGGGGCGCGCCGGCATCAACGCCGTCATCGTCGATCCGCATCCGGTCTATCCGGAAGATTTCCGCTGCGAGAAGCTCGACGGCACGCAGATGCACACCGTGGGCCTGACCGGCCTCGCCGATGCGGTGCTGCGCGCGTCCACGGCGGATCGTGAATGCTGGGTGGCGCGCTTCGGCCACGTCGTCGAGAAACGGCCCGGCGACCAGCAGGGCATCATGTATGACACGCTGGTCAACACTGCCCGGGCGGAAATTCCCGCGAGCGTGCCGTTCGTCCATGCCAAGGTGACGGACATCACGACCGGTCCGGAGCGCCAGATCGTCAAACTGTCCAATGGCGACGAGATCGCGGCCCGGCTCGTGGTCGTCGCCACCGGGCTCAATCCCGGTGTGCGCGAGAAGCTCGGCATCGTGCGCGACATCATCAGCGCCGGCCATTCGATCTCGATCGGCTTCGACGCCAAGCCTGCCGATCCGCGCGGCTTCCCGTTTCCGGCCCTGACCTATTTCTCCGAAAGCCCGGCCGACAAGATGGCCTATATCACGCTGTTCCCGATCGGGAGCCCTCGCGCTGGCGAGCCATCAGCGCGTTCACGCGCGTCTTCGACGCGCTATGGCGAGCCGCCAGCGCGAGCACCATTGGTGGCCGCGCCGGCCCCTCGTGTCGCTAACGCTCCACTCGGCGGCGCGGCACTGCGGGCCAACCTGTTCGGCTACCGGCATCTGCACGATCCGTGGCTGAAGCAGTTGCGCGAGACGCCGCGCGAAACGCTCTACGGCATCTGGCCGGGGCTGCGCCGACTGATGGGCGATTTCACCGTGGACGGCTTCGTGAAAATCCGTCCGGTCGATCTCTATGTGACCCAGAACTACCGGCAGCAAGGAATCGTGCTGGTCGGCGACGCCTTTGCGACCTCGTGCCCTGCCGCCGGCACCGGCGCGCGCAAGGCGCTGGTCGACGTCGAGCGGCTCTGCAACGTGCACATTCCGCGGTGGCTTGCGACGCCGGGCATGGGCGAAGACAAGATCGCGATGTTCTACGACGATCCGGTCAAGCGAGCCTGCGACGACTATTCCGTCGAGAAGGCGTTCGGCCTGCGCTCGTTCACGCTCGACACGTCGGCGGCCGGGATCGCGAAGCGCTGGATCAAGTTCGGCCTGCACTGGGGCAAGGGCACGTTGCGGAGTCTCGCGGCGCCCGCGCCCTCAACCGTTGTGCATGACGACGATGAGGAGCGCGCGCCAAAGCTCGCGCCCAGCGACCGTCACTTCTGAATCGTGAAGCGAACGATCGGACCGTGATCGAGCCGGTCCGGGTTCTGCACCGGCGGCGTGCCGCCGAGACCCAGCGTGGTCGTATCCTTGAAATGAGCGTCGGCCCGATAGCCGAACGTCAGCTTGGACGCGGCGTCGAA
Source organism: uncultured Rhodoplanes sp. (assembly GCA_936924235.1). Lineage (GTDB taxonomy): Bacteria > Pseudomonadota > Alphaproteobacteria > Rhizobiales > Xanthobacteraceae > Z2-YC6860. The sequence goes on from CAKZHN010000342.1 coordinate 2,389, forward strand.
CCAGTGCGAGAGGCCGAGGAGGCCGTCGACATTGACGACGGAGCCGCTCTGCGACCCCGAATATTGCGCGAGCGGATTGTTGGTGTTGCTGCCGTCACCGGTGCCGTTGCCGTAGAGCATCGCCGCGCCGACCTGCCATTCGACCCCCCAGGACGAATTGACCGGCGCGTTGCCCTGCAGGCCCAGGCGGGGGCCGATGCCCATGTAGCGGCGGGATTCGATCGACGGCGTGAAGCCGTTGGTGATCAGCGGCTCGGCGACGCGGGCGCCGAACGTCGCCTCGACCTTGCCGATGCCGAGTTCGCGCACGAAGCCGAGCGGCTGCGCGATCGAGAGGTCGGTGAAACCACGGGTGCCGTTGTAGGCGCTGAACGCGGTGCCGGGCGTGGTCTGGAAATAGTAGGAACCCTGGGAACCGCCGGAGGTAAATCCGTAGGGGGTCTGCACGCTGAGATGCGCGCGGGTCTGCGCACCGGAGGGAGTGTCCTCGGCACGCGCCGGCAGGGCGACAAACAGCAGCACGGCCGACAGCAAAGCCGTCCGGCCGAGGCCCCGTTTCGCTGCGGTTTGCACCTTCATTTTCATCCGTCTGTCCCGATTCGGCACAGGCGCTATGGGACGCTGTCTAGAGGAAAAATTCGTTAATTCACACGTCGTTAGCGGCTCCAAATGGCCGCGTCCGGCGGATTTGCAAGGGGGCGTGGTGTTTTCATCACGCTCTCCCATTTCGCACGCAATTTCAGATTCTTATCAGGGCGGCATTGCGGCGGCCGCTCTTCCGCCGCCGCTTTTATCGGTCGATATTAGCGCGCCTGCCGCCGCGGGCGGGTGAATTCAGGCCGGATCGTTAAAGCATGGGCGCAAAGCACTTCGGCGCGCGGATCGCGCGCCTCGAGGATCCGGCGCTGCTGACCGGACAGGGCCGCTTCGTCGACGACATCCCG
>CAKZHN010000343.1 GCA_936924235.1 uncultured Rhodoplanes sp.
TGCCGGGGATGTAGTAGAACCCAGCGCCGTACAGGGAGCAAACCTTCACGTACTCTGCAAATCTGGCAGCGCCCGGCGCTCCGCGCCGCGAGGAAGAATTTCCCGCCGTCCGTCCGCAGCCGAAACCGCGCGCGGCGCTCTAGGTGCGTTCTAGGTCGGTTTTGCACGGCGTCGCGACGTGCCATCCGCGTTGGCCGGACCACATGCGTCTCGCGCGCGCGGGCCGCATGTGAAGCGCGCTGGCGCCCGCTCGGTATGATCTAGGTCGCCTCGCGGCGGCGCGCAGATCATCGGCCGATCGAAGGATCGACGGCGCACAAATGCGAAGCCCGCGCAGCGGAGCCGCGCGGGCTTCAGTGATCGTTGAGATGGAGTTGGAGCGTCAGATCGAGCTCGGCCCGGCCGCCGGCATGGCGGCGCTGGCGATCACACTGCCGACCGTTTCGGCCGCGTCACGCAGCGTGTCGGGCGTGAGATGGGCGTAGCGCTGGGTGTATTTGGTGTGGGCGTGCCCCAGCAAACCCTGGACCACGTAAAGCGACACGCCCTTGTTGACCAGGAAGCTCGCGAACGAGTGCCGCAGATCGTGCAGGCGAAGGTCGGGCAGGCCCGCGCGGGTGCGGATGCGCTCCCACGGAAAGAACAGCGACGGCGACGGCTCGCCGGTGAGCGGCGACGGCAGGATGTAGGGGTTGAGGTCGAGCCGCGGAATCGAACGCAGCACGTCCATGGCCGCTGCATTGAGCGCGATCGTCCGGGGCTTGCCGGACTTCGCCATCGGCACCAGCAGCGTCTGCTTCTGCCAGTCGAGATAGTCCCACCGGGCGTGGGTGACCTCGTTGCGCCGTGCTCCTGTCAGCAGCAACAACATGATCGCCTTGGCGGCCACCTGGTTCTCGTCTTGCTCGATCGAAGCGATCAAACGATGCGCCTCGACCAGCGACAGGAAGCGCTCGCGCTTGACGTCGGGCGCAAGATTGATGCCCGCCGTCGGGTTCTCGCCCACCCCCGGCACACGCCATTTCCGCGCCAGGTTGAAGATGTGACGCAGCACGATGACGACCCGGTTGGTCGTGCCGGTGGCGTAGCCCTTCTCGCGCATGCGCTCGACCAGCGCGGCGATCGGTTCGGCCCGCACGAGATCGACGTACTGAAATCCGAGCACTGGGAGGATGTGGACCCGCAGCACGGTCTCGTCCGTGCACCAGCTCCGCTTGTAGCTTTTCACGTGCGGCAGATAGCGGTCGCGGACCAGCTCGGCGAGCGTCGGGATGGTGCGCATTTCCGCACGGCGTTCCTGTGGATCAGAGCCGACCAGCGCCTCCGCCGCCGTGGTGCGCGCCTTGCGCCGCGCCACCGAGAGCGAGAGCACATCGGCCGGGCCGATCTTGAACTGCCGTTCGCGGCCTCGTTCGTCGGTGTAGCGCTGATAGTAGGTCTTGCCGCCGGACCGCCGCACTTCGAGCATGAATCCGCGCTGCGCGCTGTCGAAGAAATCGACCTTCTTCGTGCCGTCGGGACAGACGGCGGACTTCACAAACGCAGCAGATAAGCGGACACGCGGCATGCCCAAAACATTAACGAGACCCTAATCGCCGGCACAATAGAGTGCTGTGCACTACCAACCACTAAGTCCATGAGTGTTGTATTTCAGGTAATAAAAAAGGACTTTTCAAAGCAATATACGAGTCTGATCCGCACTTATTGCATGAATGCACTGGCCAACATCATGTTCGTTTGCGTCGACCGGACGCGACCTGATGCCACAGTTCCGATCGCAACCACAAGGTCAGGATTTTCCTGACTATTATGCAACAACGCGTCGCATTGAACTGGGTCGTTACTTCCGAATAGTCGGCAGTGATGACCGGACAGATCGTACGCACGAAACGTCTGGTCGGTGGGGCGATCGACGTTACGGAATTGAAGCGCAAATCCTGGCCGGGATTTGCAGTCGAGCACGTACGGATAGCCTCGCCGACCGACTACGAATTCCGCACAACAGATCCGGCCTCCCGGATCTGCCTGGTGAACCTTTACCGCAACGACGGCGAAACCTTGGTGTCGGGTTTGCCGCGAACGCTGTCCAAGGATCTCCGCAACAAGCTCACCTTCGCGCCGCCGAGTTGCGAGATCGCAGGCTGGTGCAAGATCGACAAGCCGGGCACTGTCACCTCCATCGCTTTCGAGGCCAACGAAGAGTCCCGCCAATGGTCGGGCATCGCGCAATTGCCGCCGCGCCTCGAATTCGAAGATCAGATGCTGCGCTGGGCGATGCTGCGCTTCCAGGCGATCCTCGCCGATGCGTCGCATGACTGCGCCGGCTACGCGGAAACGCTCGTCGAGATTCTGGCCTACGACCTCCAGCGCATCGCCTCGGGCGCCGACCGCCGGACGCCGGATTGCGGCGGCCTCTCGGCCGGCCAGATCAGGCTCGTGGTCGACTACATGGAAAGCCATCTCAACGAGAAGACCATGATCGCCGAGCTCGCCAAGCTCGTCGGCCTCACCCGCTTTCATTTCATTCGTTCGTTCAAGCAGTCGGTCGGCGTGCCGCCGCACCAGTTCATGATCCAGCGGCGGGTCGAACGCGCCAAGGAAATGCTGGCCGAGCGCAGCAATTCGATCGCCGATGTCGCGGCGCGCAGCGGCTTCAACAGCAGCATCCAGCTGTCCCGGGCCTTCCGCAGGGTGGTCGGCGTGACTCCTTCGGAATTCCGCCGCAGCGCCGGCTGACCCGCAGCGGTTCTTTCAACCGCCAGTCAAACTGCCAGCACGCTTACGGGACGATGTCGCGGTGGATACGCCAGGTGGCCAGCACGGTGTCCTGATCGGACACGGTGTACAGGCCAGCCGGCTTTCCGCCGCTGGCCGCCGTCGTCAGCGTCCCGGACGCAGTCGAAGCCGAGTTGAGCTTCAGGTACATCACGTCGAGACCGACATAGAGGTCGCGGGTGATGTCCCACTGCGAACGCGTGCCGATGTTCCAGGAGCTCCAGTCGGGATTGCAGCCGGCGCCGCCCTGGAGCGCGCTGCTGAGGCCAGTCTGCGTGGCGCACATCGCGGTCTTGGCCACGTCGTTGTGCTTCAGCTCGACATAAGAGCCGTAGACCGACGTGCGCAGGCTCGGGGTCCAGAAGTGCTCGTACGAACCGTACACGTTCCACCCGGTGGTCAGCTCGATGCTGCCGCCGGTGCCGCCGGCCGTGCCCGGGTTGGTGTAGACGCCGTCGGTCCAGAAGCCGTAGCCGACCTTGCTGCCGTTCCATAAATTCTGGGGAGCGGCGCCGGGGCTTTCCGCCATGTAGCCCGTCATGCCGACCGAGTAGACGCC
>CAKZHN010000344.1 GCA_936924235.1 uncultured Rhodoplanes sp.
ATCACGTCGTCGTTGACCATGCGGATGCAGCCGCTCGAGACATGCGAGCCGATGGTCTCGGGCGCGTTGGTGCCGTGGATGCGGTAGATCGTGTTTCCGAGGTACATGGCGCGGGCGCCCAGCGGATTGGACGGGCCGCCCGCCATGAAGCGCGGCAGATAGGGCTGTCGTTGCAGCATCTCCTCGGGCGGGATCCAGTCCGGCCATTCGGACTTGCGCGCGATGGTCTGCACGCCGGACCAGGTGAAGCCCTCGCGGCCGACGCCGATGCCGTAGCTGACGGCCTTGCCGCCGCCGAGCACGTAGTAAAGCCGCGTGTGCGGCGTATCGATCACGATCGTGCCTGGGGCTTCGCGCGTCGCGTAGTCGACGATCTGCCGCCGGAAGCGGGCCGGCATCTCTCTGGTTTCGCCGGGGACGTCGGCGCTGTCCTGGTCCGGCATGACCTGCTGGAAGACCGGGCCCTGCGGGCCGAGCCACGGCGCGTAGCCGAGCGGCTCGGCTTGGACGGCGGTGGCGGCGAGGAGGGTGGCGACAGCGGCTGCAGCGGGGATGCTCAGGCGTGACATGATGGGCCTCCGTGAATGCATGATCGGGGCTGCTAGTCTGCGAACGACGAAGCGTCGACAGGCGGTGTGCGATCGGTTGCGACGATCCGCACCTCCCGGGCGCTGGGTGTCTGGTCGGCCGGCTGACGGCCGCGCACGCAATTGTCCCTGTAGTACGGCCACGCCGTATCGGCGCAGTTCGTGCCCAGTGGCTGGATGGGAATACGGTCGCTTTTCACGCCGCGCGGCCGCTCGACAGCCTCGTTGGGTCCGGTGAAGGCCGGAACGATGCCATAAACAACGTACGCTGCGAGCGCTGCGGCAACGGCAATCCTGATCATTGTCGTCATCTCCCGGTCAAAGCTTGTTGTTGATTGACCGTGAGACTACGGGCGCCGGCGCGAGCGCTCCATTGTACGTCCGGCGCGTCCGGCTATCGAAAGGGACACCGCGTTATCCAAAGGTGTAGGTCGGACGCGGCCGATTGCACCGCCGGAGGGCCGGCCATCATGCGGCCTTGAGCGCACGATCCAGACAGACGATCAGGTTTGCTTCGGTATAGGGCTTGCTCATGAAGGAGACAGCCCCGGACCGCATGGCGCGGTCCCGGATGCGGTCGTCCGGAAACGCCGTCATGAAGATGATTGGGATGCGGTAACCGCCGGCCGTCAGCCTGTCCTGAAGCTCGATCCCGTTGAGCCCGGGCATCTGCACGTCCGAAATCAGGCACGACGTTTCGTGCAGACCCTTTGAGTTGAGAAATTCCTCAGCCGACGAGAACGTGGCGGTGCGATAGCCCAAAGACCGTATCAGCGTCTTGGTTGCATTCCGTACTGCTTCGTCGTCGTCAACAATCGCAATCATCGGCGTCTTTTTCTTGGGCACGACACGATCCTGTCGCTTCTCGACAAATATGAGGGGAGTCGGCTGATGTCGCCACAATGCGTGCAGCGTACGCCAATGCCAAAAAGAGCAATAAAACTATACCTAAGTGTATGGGGTTAGGTCTTGGCTTTAAGTCTTGGGCTGGCGGATGCCGAGCGTGTCCGCCATCCGCACCAGATCGGCGAGCGACTTCGCTCCCATCTTGTGCATGACGTTGCCGCGATGGACCTTGACGGTGACCTCGCTCACGCCGATCTCGGCGGCGACCTGTTTGTTCATCAGGCCCGACGTGACGAGCGCCATCACCTGCTGCTCGCGGGCGGTCAGCGTCTGATAGGCGGACGTGAGGCCCGCTGCCGCCTTGTCGTTCTGGCGCCGCGCACGGTCGCGATCGAGCCCGACCTGGACTGCATCCAGAAGATCCTGATCGCGGAACGGCTTCGGCAGGAATTCGACGGCGCCGGCCTTCATCGCCCGCACCGTCATCGGGATATCGCCGTGCCCGGTGATGAAGATAATGGGAATCTGGATGCTCGACTGGGTGAGCTTGGCCTGGAAATCCAGCCCGCTGACACCGGGCAGGCGGACGTCCAGAACGAGGCAGCTCGGCGCGTCGGACAGCCGCCCCGCGAGAAACTCATCGGTGGAGCTGAACGTGGTGACTTTCAGGCCCACCGACCGAAGCAGCGTCTGCAGCGCGGCCCGCACGCCGGCATCGTCATCGATGACGAAGACCGTCGCTTCGCTTTCAGGCACAGGTTTCGGGGCGGCGGGCATGCGCGTGTCCTAGCTGGGCGCGACCGGCACCGTAAAACGGAATTCCGTTCCGTGCGGTTTCGCAGGCGCGGCCCAGAGCCGTCCGCCATGGGATTGCACGATGCCGCGGCAGATCGGCAGGCCCATGCCCATCCCGGTGCTCTTGGTGGTGAACAGCGGGTCGAACACGCGATTCTTGATGTCCTCGTCGATGCCGGTGCCGCTGTCGCCGACGATCACGAGCACGTTGTCCGCGCCGTCGAGCTGCGATCCGATCCGCAGCACGCGCGAGCGGTCCATGATCGCATTCATGGCGTCCGCGCCGTTGATCACCAGGTTCATGATGACCTGCTGCAACTGGACGCGGTCGCCGAGCACGGGTGGCACGCCGCCCGGCAGCGAGGTCTGCACCACGACGTTGCGCTGGCGCAGCGTGTTCATCGTGAGCGCCAGCACCTCGCGGATCGCTTCGTTGATGTCGGTTGCGATGTAGTCGGGTTTGCGGTTTCTGAGCAGTGTGCGGATGCGGCCGATCACCTCGCTGGCGTGATTGCCGCCCTGGATGACGCCTTGGAGTGCGTCCTTGGCTTCCTCGATATCGGGGGTGGCGCGGTCAAGCCACCGCAGCGCCGCGTTGCCGCTGGCCACCACCGCGGCGAGCGGCTGGTTGATCTCGTGCGCGATCGAAGCCGCGAGTTCGCCCATCGTCGTCAGCCGCGCCACCCGCGCGAGCTCCGCCTGTGCCTCCTGCAGGGCGGCGTGGGAGCGGACGCGTTCGGTTTCGTCGATCGTCACACCGATGAGTTCTGAGACTTCACCGGCCTCGTCGAGCACCAGATTGCAGACCGTGTGGATGTGCTTGATCGTGCCGTCGCGCAGCACCACGCGGTAGGAAAGGTCATATGGCCTTTTCTCCTGGACGGCCTGCGCGCTCGCTTCATCGAACCGGGCCCGGTCCTCCGGGTGGACCCGTTTGCGGACGAGATCGTGTGATGGCCGCGTCGTCGCCGGATCGTCACCAAAGATCTTCCACTCCTCCGGAGACCAGAACACCTCGCCGGTCTTGGCTTTTCTCGACCAGAACCCGATGTGGCTGAGCTTTTCGGCCTCCGCGAGATAGGCTTCGGTGCGAAGCCGGTCGCTTT
>CAKZHN010000345.1 GCA_936924235.1 uncultured Rhodoplanes sp.
ATCTCACGGGTGGCGCGGGGCATGGGTTGTCCTGTTGGGCGATCGGGATGGCGGGCGGCGGCGCGTCTCAGTTGAGGCGCGCCGGGCGGTCGCCGTGGTCGTCGGGCGGCTGCAGTGGTGGGGCGGCGGTTTCGGCGACAGCCGGCGGCGCCGCCGCAGCGGCGGCCTCGGCATCGTGGCGCTGATACTCTCGGTAGGCGTGCCAGCCGAACGGCAGGCTCGCGAGATACACCACCGTGCCGATGCTCAGCACCCACCACGGATAGGCAATCAGCAGCGCGAAGAACAGCACCACCAGCACGAACACCGGCAGCACGATATCCGGATCGACGCGCTTGCCGACGCGCTTGCCGGAGAGCACCGGCAGCTTCGACACCATCAGGAACGCAATGGCCAGCGTATAGACCAGCGCCGGCGTGGCGCCGACCTTCGGCCCGCCGACGAGATCGACGTAGATCGGCAGCATCACCACCAGCGCGCCGGCCGGCGCTGGAATGCCGGTGAAGAAGTTGCCGGCCCACAGCGGCCGGTTCGGATCGTCGATCATCACGTTGAAGCGCGCGAGGCGGAGCGCGCCGCAGATCGCGAACACCATGGCGACGATCCAACCGACATTGCCGAGATCGTGCAGGCCCCAGAGATAGAGGATCAGGCCCGGCGCGCAGCCGAAGTTGACGAAGTCGGCGAGGCTGTCGAGCTCGGCGCCGAACTTGGACTGGCCCTTGACCATGCGGGCGACGCGGCCGTCGATACCGTCGAGCGCCGCGGCGAACACGATGGCGGCCAGCGCCCATTCGAGCCGCTGCTCGAAGGCCAGCCGGATGGCGGTGAGGCCCGCACAAAGCGCGAGCAAGGTGATCATATTGGGCAGCAGCATGCGCACCGGGATGCGCTGGAACCGCTGGCGCCGGGCTGCCATTCGTTCGCGTTCGAAGGGTGTGAACATGGTGCACTCAATATAGCGCTTTGCCGTCGGCGTCACCACGCCGGAGGCGTGGCGTTAACCAAGCTGGCGCCAGCGACTTTGGCCTCAGCCCACCCGGTAGGTGCGGCCCGGATCGGCCGTCGCCAGATCGGCCAGCACGGTTTCGCCGGCATAGGAGAGCTGGCCCTCGGCGACCAGCGCCCGGCCGCCCTCCGGCAGATAGACGTCGACCCGGGAGCCGAACCGGATCATGCCGATGCGGTCGCCGGCCGTGATGGTCTGGCCCTCCTGCACGAACGGCACGATGCGCCGGGCGATGAGTCCCGCGATCTGCACCACGCCGATCCGCGAGCGGGTGCCGGTGATGACGAAGGCGTTGCGTTCGTTGTCTTCGCTGGCCTTGTCGAGATCGGCGTTGAGGAACTTGCCGGGGTGATAGACCATGCGCTCGATCTTGCCGGCGATCGGGCTGCGGTTCACGTGGCAGTCGAACACGCTCATGAAGATCGAAATGCGTGGCAGCGGCCGGTCGCCCAGGCCCATTTCGGGCGGCGGCGCAGCATTGACGACGCGGCTGACGCGGCCATCGGCGGGCGCGACCACGAGGCCTTCGCGCAGCGGCGTCACCCGCACCGGATCGCGGAAGAAATAGGCGCACCAGGCGGTGGCAAGCGTGCCGATCCAGCCGAGCGGGGTCCAGATCCAGAACAGGATCAGCGCGATGAACGCAAAGCCGCCGACGAAGGGATAGCCCTGCGGGTGGATCGGCGAAAGCTGCGAGCGGATGGAGTTGATGATCGACATGCGTGTGCGGCTCGGCGAGCCGTTCCCCCTCTATTCCGCGGCGGCCGCAGGCGCGAGGTCCTCGGGCAGCGGCGGATTGCGGTTCGGCGCCGTGCTTTCGTCCGCGGCGTGCGCCAGCATCTCGCGGGCTGCCTCGGCCTCGCGCTGTCGGTTCCACATGCTGGCATAGAGCCCGCCGTGGCGCAGCAGCTCGTGATGCGTGCCGCGCTCGACGATCTGGCCCTTGTCCAGCACCAGGATCTCGTCGGCGCCGACGATGGTCGAGAGCCGGTGCGCGATGACGAGCGTGGTGCGGTTCTTCGACACCCGCTCCAGCGCGTCCTGGATTTCCTTCTCGGTGTGGCTGTCGAGCGCCGACGTGGCCTCGTCGAGCAGCAGGATCGGCGGCGCCTTGAGGATGGTGCGCGCGATCGCGACGCGCTGCTTCTCGCCGCCGGAGAGCTTGAGCCCGCGCTCGCCCACCTCGGTCTCGTAGCCGTGCGGCGACATCTTGATGAATGCGTCGATCTGCGCGAGCTTGGCCGCCTGCTCGACCTCGCCGTCGGTCGCGTCCCAGCGGCCGTAGCGGATGTTGTAGCGGATGGTGTCGTTGAACAGCACGGTGTCCTGCGGGACCATGCCGATCACAGCGCGCAGCGACTTCTGCGTCACCTCACGGATGTCCTGGCCGTCGATCAGGACGCGGCCCGACGAGACGTCGTAGAAGCGATAAAGCAGCCGCGAGATCGTCGACTTGCCGGCGCCCGAAGGCCCGACGACGGCGACCGTCTTGCCGGCCGGCACCTCGAAGCTCACGCCTTTGAGGATCGGCCGCGCCGCCTCATAGGCGAACCCGACATTCTCGAAGCGGATGCCGCCGGCGCTGACATGGATCGGCTGCGCGCCCGGCCGGTCGACGATCTCCGGCGGCCGGTTCAGGATGTTGAACATGGTCTCGATGTCGATCGTCGCCTGCTTGATCTCGCGATAGACCATGCCCATGAAGTTCAGCGGCTGGTAGAGCTGGATCATCATGGCGTTGATCATGACGAAGTCGCCGACCGTGTTGGTGCCGCTCCGGATGCCCCAGGCGCAGAGCACCATGGTGGCGGCGAGCCCGACCGTGAAGATCGCGGCCTGGCCGGCGTTGAGCACCGCGAGCGACGTGTAGGAGTTCACGCTCGCAGTCTCGTAGCGCTCCATCGAGCGGTCGTAGCGCTTGGTTTCCCGGTCCTCAGCAGAAAAGTACTTCACGGTCTCGTAGTTGAGCAGCGAGTCGATCGCCTTGGTGTTGGCGTCGCTGTCGCTGTCGTTCATGCGGCGGCGGATCGAGATGCGCCACTCGGTCGCGATGTAAGTGAACCACATGTAGAGCACGACCGTGATCAGGATCGCGACCACGTAGCGCCAGTCGAACTGGTAGAGCAGCACGCCGGCGATCAGCGCCACCTCGACGATGGTCGGCAGGAGCTGCAGGATGACCATACGCGAAATGGTCTCGATGCCGTTCCTTCCACGCTCCAGCACGCGGGTGAGCCCGCCGGTCTTGCGCTCCAGATGAAAGCGCAGCGACAGTTGGTGCATGTGCTCGAAGGTCAGGATCGCGAGCCGGCGCACCGCGTGCATCGCCACTTTGGCGAACACACCGTCGCGCAACTGCGTGAGCAGCGCCATCAGCACCCGCATGCCGCCATAGGCGAGCGTCATGACGATCGGCGCAGCCAGCGCCCAGGTCAGCCAGGAATCCGGCGCCACCGGCGCGCTCCCCTGCCCGCTCAGCGCATCGACCGCCCATTTGAAGGTGAACGGAACCGCGATGGTGGCGAGCTTGGCGCCGAACAGCAGCAGCGTCGCCCACACGACCCGCCGTTGCAGGTCGGCGCGCTCCTGCGGCCAGATATAGGGCCACAGCCGCAGCAACGTGCGGAACAAGGCGCCGCCGTCAGCGGAGACGTCGCGCTTCATGATATGCGCGGGGCGGATGTGGTCGCTCATGGGGACCCGGTCAGGAGCGGCGCGGAACTGCGCCGCAGTCCCCCTCATATAGTGGATTCTGCTGCATAAAACAGCGACGGCCGGGCGTTTTCCCGCCACCGGGCACCCTCGCGCCTGTCGCCCTGACGACTATATTCTCAAGGACGAATCGCATCCCGTCCCGGTATCGAGGGCCAATGAGCCAAATTCGAAACGTCTGCGTCTATTGCGGCTCCGGCCCGGGCACCGACCCCGACTTCGCGGTGGCGGCCCGAAGATTCGGGAAGATCCTGGCCGAGAACGGCATCGGCCTGGTTTACGGCGGCGGCTCGATCGGGCTGATGGGCGAAATCGCTAATGCGGTGCTCGACAACAACGGCCATGTCACCGGCATCATTCCGGACTTCCTCGCCAACCGCGAGCACCAGATCCACCGCGGCGAGGTCATCCGCACCCGCAACATGCACGACCGCAAGCAGCAGATGTTCGAGCATGCCGACGCCTTCGTCGCGCTGCCGGGTGGCGTAGGCACCCTCGAAGAGGTCGTCGAGCAGATGACCTGGGTCCAGCTCGGCCGCCACAAGAAGCCGGTGCTGCTCGCCAACATCAAGGGCTTCTGGGAGCCGCTGCGCGCGCTGCTCGTCCACATGGAAGAGCTGAACTTCATCCGGCCGGGACTGGCGGTCGAATATCTGGTCGCCGACCGGATCGAGGACGTGCTGCCGATGCTGCAGGACGCCGCGGCGCGGATCGCCGAGCCGGAGAAGGCCATGGCGCCCGACGTCGCCGGCCGGCTGTGAGCCTCAAGGCTCGGCCGTGAAGGTCGCGGCCTCGATGCGATTGCCTTCCGGATCGCGGATGAAGGCCGCGTAGTAGCCCTTCATCTCGCCTGAGCGCGGGCCCGGCGCGCCGTCGGACGAACCACCAGCCTTGATCGCCGCGTCGTGAAACGCCTGCACGGACTCGGCATCGCGGGCGCGCAGGCAGAAATGGACGCCGCTGTCGATATCGACCGGCGTCATGTTGCGGCGCTCGTTCAGCCAGAACTCCGGATACTTCTTGCCGAAGCCGATGGTCGCAGGCCGCGTCACGAGCTTGGCGTAGCCGAGCGGCGCCAACACCGCTTCATAAAAGCGCGCGCAGCCCGCAAGATCACGCACCGCAATCGAGACGTGATCGATCACTCGGACACTCCTTAAGCTGACACGCCGGCCTTCACGAGCTTGTAGATGATGGAATCCATCAGCGCCTGGAACGAGGCATCGATGATATTCGGCGACACGCCGATGGTGGTCCAGTGCTCGCCGGTCTCGTCCTCGCTCTCGATCAGCACGCGGGTGACGGCTTCCGTGCCGGAGTTGAGGATACGCACGCGATAGTCGGTCAGCTTCAGGCCGGCGATGAACTTCTGGAACTTGCCGAGATCCTTGCGCAGCGCGACGTCGAGCGCATTGACCGGGCCGTTGCCCTCAGCGGCGTTGATGAAGATCTCGTTGCCGACCTTGACCTTCACCACCGCGGTGGTCAGCACCTCGCTGCCGTGGCCGTTCTGCGCGCGCTGCTCGACCTTGACGTCGAAATAGCTCACGTCGAAGAACTTCGGCACCGTGCCGAGCATGCGGCGCGCGAGCAGTTCGAACGACGCGTCGGCGGCCTCGTAGGCATAGCCGATCGCCTCGCGCTCCTTCACCTCGTCGAGCAGACGGGTGACGCGCGGATCGCTTTTGTCGACCTTGAGCCCGATGCGCTCCAGTTCAGCCAGCACGTTGGAGCGGCCGGCCTGATCGGAGATCAGGAGCTTCCTCCGGTTGCCGACGGCTTCCGGAAGCACATGCTCGTAGGTTGCGGGGTCTTTCACGATGGCTGACGCGTGAATGCCAGCCTTGGTCGCGAATGCGCTTTCACCGACATAAGGCGCATGCCTGTTGGGCGAGCGATTGAGCCGGTCGTCCAGTGAGTGCGAAGCGTGCGCGAGCCGCTTGAGCTGGTCGTCGGAGACACCGACCTCGAACACCTCCGAGAACTCCGGCTTGAGCTTCAAGGTCGGGATGATCGACACGAGATTGGCGTTGCCGCAGCGCTCGCCGAGCCCGTTGAGCGTGCCCTGGATCTGCCGCACGCCGGCGCGCACCGCCGCGAACGAGTTGGCCACCGCCTGCTCGGTGTCGTTATGGGCGTGGATGCCGACGTGGTCGCCCGGCACGTGCTTGACCACCTCACGCACGATCGCCTCGACCTCGTGCGGTAGCGCGCCGCCGTTGGTGTCGCACAACACCACCCAGCGCGCGCCCTCCTCGTAGGCGGTGCGCGCGCAAGCCAGCGCATAAGCCGGATTGGCCTTGTAGCCGTCGAAGAAGTGCTCGCAGTCGAGCAGCACCTCGCGGCCCTTGGCCTTGGCGGCCTTCACGCTGTCGCGGATCGAAGCGAGGTTTTCTTCGAGCGTGGTCTCGAGCGCGACCCGCACGTGATAGTCCCAGGACTTGGCGACGAAGCAGATCGCCTCGGCCTTGGCATCGAGCAGCGCCGCGAGCCCCGGATCGTTCGAGGCCGAGCGGCCGGGCCGCCGCGTCATGCCGAAGGCCGTGAACGTCGCGTCGAGCATGCGCGGCTCGGCAAAGAGCTGCGTGTCGGTCGGATTGGCGCCCGGATAGCCGCCTTCGATGTAGTCGATGCCCAGCTCGTCGAGCATCCGCGAGATCGCAATCTTGTCGGCGAGCGTGAAGTCGACGCCATTGGTCTGCGCGCCGTCGCGCAGCGTGGTGTCGAACAGATAGATGCGCTCGCGCGAGGCAGCCATCACCAGACTCCGAACAGCTTCAGCACCAGCGCCACCGCGCCGACGATCACCGCGTATTTGAGCACGATGTAATAGCGCCAGTGGCGCGGAAACGGCGTCTCGGGCTGTGTCATTGCAGCGTCCCCTTATCGACCGTCAGCTTCTTCTTCATCGTGGTGTTGCTCAACCACTCGTTGCCGACCGAAACGGAATTGCGCTGCTCGGCCGTGAAGCCGCGGTGGGCGAAGAACTCGCGCGCCGTGTCGCTCGCGTCGACCGAAAGGTGCGCGGTGCCGCGCGCCGCCGAGATCTTCTCGATCGCCTCGTAGAGCATCCGCCCCGCGCCCTGCCCGGCCACATCGGGATGCACGTAGAACAGCCCGATCTCGGTCGGCGCATCGAGACTGATGAAGCCCACCGGCGTGCCGTCCACGGTGGCGATCAGCGTCAGATGCTTGCCGAGCCGCTCGGTGAGGCCTTCGAGATCCTCAGCCTCACCCATCCAGGCATCCTGCTGCGCCGGCGTGTAGTCGTCCTCGGTCAGCCCTTCGACGCTGGCGCGGAAGATCTCGGCCAGGAACGGCACATCCTGCGGCAGGTATGGCCGCAGCGCGAATTGCGGCTTGCCGGGCGCCATCATCGCGCGATCTCCCAGGTGGTGCCGTCCTTGGAGTCCTTCAGCACCACGCCCAGCGCGGCGAGCTCGTCGCGGATACGATCGGACTCGGCGAAGTTCTTCGCCTTGCGCGCGGCGTTGCGCGCCGCGATCCGGCTCTCGATCTCTTCCTTGGACAGCGCCGGCTGCGGCGCGTGACTGGCCTGCCAGGCCTTCAGCTCGTCGGGCCGGAAGCCGAAGAAACCGAGCGTACCGGCCAGCGCCTTGCGGCCGGCGGCGTTCCTCAGCCCATGCATTTCGGCGATGGCCTTGGGCGTGTTGAGATCGTCGAGCAATGCGTCGAGCACGCCCGGCGCCGGACGCGGATCCGCCTCCGCAGACGCCGCGTCATAGAAGCTCGACAGCGCCTTCTCGGCTTCTTCCAGGCCCTTCACGGTCCAGTTAATCGGTTGCCGGTAATGGCTTGCGAGCATCGCGAGCCGAATGACATCGCCCGGCCAGTCCGCCAGCACCTCACGGATGATGACGAAGTTGCCGAGGCTCTTGCTCATCTTCTCGCCTTCGACCTGCAGAAAGCCGTTGTGCATCCAGAAGTTCGCCATCACCTTGGTGTGGAACGTGCAGCACGTCTGCGCGATCTCGTTCTCGTGGTGCGGGAACACGAGGTCGATGCCGCCGCCGTGGATGTCGAAGGTCTCGCCGAGATGCT
>CAKZHN010000346.1 GCA_936924235.1 uncultured Rhodoplanes sp.
ACCTCTCCCCGCTTGCGGGGAGAGGTCGGATCGCGAAGCGATCCGGGTGAGGGGGACTCTCGATAGAGCGCGCTCTTTGAAACTCCCCCTCACCCCAACCCTCTCCCCAGCAACAGGGCGTCCACGCCCGTCTTCGACGGGCTATGCGGGGAGAGGGGGCGCACCGTCTCTGCCGCTCCGTCATCGTGTGACCCATACGCCCACGACGGTCCTGGCGCCAGCAAGCGTGCTGCATGGCCTGCACCGCGATGCGGGCCCTCTTTCGCAACCGGCCGGGGTTTGCTTAAGCTTTGCCGCAAACCCAAGGGAGTGAACCGTGGCCAAGAACAAGGTCGTCATCACCTGCGCCGTCACCGGCTCGATCCACACGCCGTCGATGTCGCCGCATCTGCCGATCACGTCCCAGCAGATCGCCGACGCCGCGATCGGCGCCGCCGAAGCCGGCGCCGCGGTGGTGCACCTGCACGCCCGCAACCCGCAGGACGGCCGCCCCGATCAGACGCCGGAGGCGTTCGCGCCGTTCCTCAAGGTGATCAAGCAGCGCTCCCCCGTGGTGGTGAACATCACCACCGGCGGCTCTCCCACCATGAGCGTCGAGGAGCGGGTCAAGCCGGCCGCGACCTTCAAGCCGGAGATCGCCTCGCTCAACATGGGCACGATGAACTTCGGGCTCTACCCGATGATCCCGCGCTACAAGGGCAAGTTCAAACACGACTGGGAGGAGCCGTATCTCGAAGGCACCCGCAAGGGCATGTTCAAGAACACGCTCGCCGACATCGAGTACATCCTCACCACCTGCGCCGGCAACGACACCCGCTTCGAGATCGAGTGCTACGACATCGGCCATCTCTACACGCTCAAGCACTTCCTCGACCGCGGCGTGGTGAAGCCGCCGCTGTTCGTCCAATCGGTGTTCGGCATCCTGGGCGGCATCGGCACGCACCCCGAAGACGTCATCATGATGAAGCGCACCGCCGACCGGCTCCTGGGCGACAACTACCACTGGTCGGTGCTGGGCGCCGGCGCCTCGCAGATGCGGATCGCGGCCCAGGCCGCCGCGATGGGCGGCAACGTCCGCGTCGGCATGGAGGACTCGCTCTGGGTCGGACCGGGCAAGCTCGCCGAGAGCAACGCCCAGCAGGTGACGAAAGTGCGCCAGATCCTCGAAGGCATGGGGCTCGAGATCGCGACCCCCGACGACGCGCGTGAGATTTTCTCGCTCAAGGGCGGCGACAAGGTGAACTTCTAGTCGGAGGCTGCGCTCTCTCGCGGCAGCCATATTTGTACATGGCTGAACATAACGGCTTTCCTTATTTTGTACAAAGGTGTATAAAATGGGTAGAATTTCAGGGGAGACACGATGGCTCGTCCGTCGGAATTCGATCGCCAGAACGCCGTTGATGCCGCCATGCGACAGATCTGGCGGGACGGCTATGAAACAACCTCGGTCAAGAACCTCGCGGAGCAGCTCGGCATCACGCGCTCCAGCTTCTACAACGCGTTCGGGACGCGGGAGGAGCTGTTCCGGGAGGTGCTCGAGGCCTATCAGGCGCTGCTTCCCAGGTTTCCGAAGCCGCGCGGCTCGGATCAGCGCATCCTGCCCCGGCTGACCGCATTTTTTCGAGCGCACTGCGCGTTTCATGCCGAAAACGGCTGGCAAGGCTGCCTCGTCGTCAACTGCGTGGCCGAGCTCTGCGCGCCGCGCGGCGAGCTGGACAAGGAATTGTCTCGCTGGGTGCTGCGCTCGGTGCAGTGGTTCGAGGACCTGGTCGATTCCGCGAAACGCTCCGGTGAGATTCCGCGAACGCGCGACAGCCATGAAATCGCGCTCGTGCTCCAGTCCCTGGTGATGGGCATGAGCGCGCTCGGAAAGGTGACGCGCAACGAGCAGGCGATGTGGAAGATGACGAAAGCCACGCTGACGGGCCTGGGACTGTACGCGGCGCAACGGTGAACGAAACCACGTGAGGTACTGATGAACCCTGCAGACAGGACGAACCCGGCGGTCCTCGAACGCGACGATCGCGGCGCGGTCGCGATCCTCACGCTGAACCGGCCCGACAAGCTGAACGCGCTGAGCAACGAGCTGCTCGCGGCGCTCATGGCGGCGCTCGACGACATCGAGCTCGACCGCGCGATCCGGGCCATCGTCATCACCGGCGCGGGCCGCGCCTTCAGCGCGGGCGCCGATATTGCCGCCTTCAAGCGCCATCTCGATACGGGGCCTGCGGAAGCCGTCATGCATTTCATGCGGCCCGGTCACCAGACGACACGGCGCGTGGAATCCTTTCCGAAGCCGATCATCGCCGCCGTCAACGGGCTTGCGTTCGGGGGCGGCTGCGAGCTCGTCGAATCGACGCACATCGCGCTGGCGGCCGAGACCGCGACCTTCAGCAAGGCCGAGATCAATATCGGCATCATGCCGACCTTCGGCGGCACGCAGCGCCTGCCGCGCCATGTCGGCCGCAAGACCGCCATCGAGCTGATCCTGACGGGCCGGACCTTCGACGCATCCGAGGCCGCGAACCTGGGGCTCGTCAATCGCGTCGTGCCAGGCGCGCGCCTCCTCGACGAGGCGCTGGCGCTGGCCAATCTGCTCGCGGACAAGCCGCCGCTGACGCTTGCCGCCGCGCTCGGAGCGATTCATCGCGGCATGGATGCCTCGATCGACGATGGGCTCGCGATCGAGGAGGCCGCCTTCGCGCGGATCGTTCCGACCCACGATGCCCGGGAAGGCGTGGCCGCCTTCGTGGAGAAGCGGACCCCGAAGTTTCTCGGCAGCTAGCCCCGGAATGGCCGTGGAGATGGAGCGCGACAGCGCGTCGCGTCCCGCGCCGCTGAAATCAGCACCGCGCTTTCGATTTGCCGTTGCGTTCCGAAGCCGCCGCCCTCAATAAGTCGGGCGGAGGTGGAAGAAGCAGCCGATGGCCTCGATCGATTCAGTCAGCCTCACCATCCTGTTCGGCGCGGTCCTGGTGCTGGCCGGCATCATGTCGAGCCTGGTTGCGCTGCGCTTCGGCGCGCCCTTGCTGCTGGTCTTCCTGCTGGTCGGCCTGCTGGCCGGCGAATCCGGCATCGGCGGCGTCAAGTTCGACGACGTGCAAACGGCGTATACGGTAGGTTCCGTGGCGCTCGGCCTGATCCTGTTCGACGGCGGCTTGCGCACGAAATTCGCCACGGTGCGCACGGTGCTGGCGCCGGCGGGTCTTCTTGCCACCGCGGGCGTGCTGATCACCGCGGGGCTCACCGCGCCGATGGCGCTTTGGATGCTCGGCACCACCTGGACCGAGTCCTTTCTGGTGGGCGCCGTGATGGCGTCGACCGACGCCGCCGCCGTGTTCTTCCTGCTCCACGCCAAGGGGCTGCGGCTCCGCCCCCGCGTCAGCGCGACGCTCGAGGTCGAATCCGGCATCAACGATCCGTTCGCGATCTTCCTCACCATCGTGCTGGTCGAGATCCTGTTCTCCGGCCACAAGCCGTGGAACGAGATCGCTTCGCTGCTGATCGAGAAGGCCGTGCTCGGCGGCCTGATCGGTTGGCTCGGCGGGCTCGCCATGGTGCTGGTGCTGAACCGGCTGGTGCTGCCCCAGGGCATGCACGCGCCGTTCGTGGCGGCCGGCGCGCTGGTGACCTTCGGGTTCGCCGAATCCGTGCACGGCTCGGGCTTTCTCGCCGTCTATATCGCGGGCCTGATCGTGGGCAACCGCGAGACGCGGGCCCACAACACCATCGTGACCTTCCTCGACGCCGCGACCTGGCTGGCCCAGATCGCCATGTTCGTCCTGCTCGGCCTGCTCGCCTGGCCGGAGCGGCTGCCGCAGCGGCTCCTGCCGGCGCTGATGGTGGCGCTGATGCTGATGCTCGTCGCGCGGCCCGCCGCCGTGATGATCTGCCTCGCACCGTTCCGCTTCAGCATGCGCGAGCGGCTGTTCATCTCCTGGGTCGGCCTGCGCGGCGCAGTGTCGGTGTTCCTCGCCGCGGTGCCGATGCTGGTCGGGCTGCCCGGCGCGCATTTCTATTTCGACGTCGCCTTCGTGGTGGTGATGCTGTCGCTCGCCATCCAGGGTTGGACCATCGCCGACGCCGCGCGATTCCTTCGCATCGGCATGCCGCGCACCGATGTCCAGGCCCGCCGCACCGAGCTCGACCTGCCCGGCACCTTGAAGCAGGAGCTGGTCGGCTATTCGGTGGATGCCGGCAGCCCGTATCTGCGCCGCGGCATCAGGCCGACCTGGGCCAAGCTGACCTTGGTGGTGCGCGACGACCGCGTCCACACGCCCGAGGAGGCCGCCGAGGTCCGCCAGGGCGACCACGTCTATTTCCTGGCGCCGCCCGATCGCGTCCAGGCGCTCGACCGCTTCTTCGCCGAGCGGCCGCTGCAGGCCGCGGCCGATGCCAACCTGGTCGAGGACTTCTTCGTGCCCGGCGAGATCACGCTCGGCGCGCTCGCCGAGATCTACGGTCTGCAGATTTCGCCCTCGGAGGCGCAGACCCCGCTCGCCGACTATTTCGCGCTGTATTTCCTCAAGCACCCGCCGCGGCCCAACGACGTCATCCCGCTCGGGCCGGTGAAGCTTGTGGCGCATACCGTGACCAACGACCGCGTCATGACGGTGGGCCTGCAGCTTGCCGAGCCGGAGCGCGAGCCGCGGAGCTTCCTCGAAAAGGTCTTCGTCGTCGGACGGCGGCTGTCCCGCCGCGCCTGGTCCCGGTCCGCAGCCTTTCTTCGGAGCCTCGGAAAAAAGCCGCCGGCGCAACCGGACGCCTAGGCCACCTGCGCCGGCCTTTGCGCCCATTCGGCGATGATGCCCGAAAGCGCATCGAGGCCGTCGGTCAGCGCGGCGGGGCCGGGCTGCAGGATGAGCGTCGATTTGATCTCGCGGAGAAAGCCGCCGCGGACCGCGGGCAGGGTGTCGAAGCCCGGCCGGGCGGCGAATTTCGCGGCGTTGAACTTCTTGCCGCACCACGAGCCGATCACGATGTCGGGGCGCGCCGCGATCACCTGATCGGCCGTGACGATGCGCCCCTTGGCGCTCTTCTGCGATGCAAGCTCCTTGAACACGTCGATGCCGCCCGCGGCTTCGACCAGCTCCGACACCCAGCCGATGCCGGAAATCATCGGCTCGTCCCATTCCTCGAAATAGACCCGCGGCTTTTGCGACAGCCGCGCGGCGCGCTCGCGCGCTGATGCGACGCGCTGCTCCAGCGATTGCGCCAGCGCCCCGGCCTTGTCGCTCGCGCCGACCAATGCGCCGAGCGTGCGGATCATCGCGAGAATGCCCGCGACGTCGCGCTGGTTGAAGGCATGCACCGCGATGCCGTTGCGAATGAGCTCCGCCGCGATGTCGGCCTGCAGGTCCGAGAAGGTCAGCACCAGGTCGGGATCGAGCGCCAGGATCTTCGGCACATCGGCCGAGATGAACGCCGACACCCGTGGCTTCTCGCGCCGCACCCGCGGCGGCCGCATCGCGTAACCCGAGACGCCCGCGATGCGATGCTCCTCGCCGAGCAGGTACAGCGTCTCGACGGTTTCCTCGGTGAGGCAGACGATTCGCTCGGGCGGAAACATGCCCCAGGCTAGCACGCCCTAATGCGGCAGCTCGATCTCTTCCGTGCGCTTCAACAGCACCTCGAGATTGACCGGCTCGGTGCGGCCGTCCTCGACCCGCACCACCTGCGAGCACAGCCGCTGGATCTCGACCATCTGATGGCTGACATAGATCATCGGCACCCGGGCTTCGTCGCGCAGCTTCGCCAGATATGGCAGGATTTCGAGCTTCCTCGCGCGGTCGAGCGAGGCGAGCGGCTCATCGAGCAGAAGGAGCCGCGGCTTCATCAGCAAGGCGCGTCCGAGCGCGACGCGCTGGCGTTCGCCGCCGGAGAGCTTGCCGGGCCGGCGCGTGAGCAGCGAGCCAATATTGACCAGCGCGATGACCCGCTCACGCTCAGCCTCGTCGCGCGGCAATCCGCTCGCCCAGCGGCCGTAATCGAGGTTTTGCGCCACGCTCATGTGCGGGAACAGCCGGCCCTCCTGGAACACGTAGCCGATGCGGCGGCGATGGGCCGACACGTTGATCCGCGCGTCGGAATCGAACAGCACGGTGTCGTCGAGCGCGATGCGGCCGCGGTCGGGTTTGAGCAGCCCTGCGATCATGTTGATGATCGAGGTCTTGCCGGCGCCGGACGATCCGAACAGCGCGGTGGCGCCGCCAGTGGTGGCGAACTTCGCGGCGATCTGCACCGCGTCGCCGAGCCGCTTCTCCACGTCGACCGACAGCATGGTCAGTCTCCGTGATAGCGCATGCCGGCGCGTCGCGCGAACCACTCGGACGCGATCAGCGCCATCAGCGCGATCACCACCGCGATCACCACCAGCCGGAATGCCGCGGCGTCGCCGCCGGGGATCTGTGTGAAGGTGTAGATCGCGGCCGAGATGGTCTGGGTCTCGCCCGGGATGTTGGAAACGAACGTGATGGTGGCGCCGAACTCGCCGAGCGCCTTGGCGAAACACAGCACCATGCCGGCGATGATACCGGGCAAGGCGAGCGGCAGCGTGACGGTGGCGAAGGTCTTCAACGTGCTGGCGCCGAGCGTCGAGGCGGCGTCCTCGAGCTTGCGGTCGATCGCCTCGAACGACAGCCGGATCGCGCGCACCAGCAGCGGAAAGCCCATCACGCCGCAGGCCAGCGCCGCGCCGGTCCAGCGGAACGAGAACACGATGCCGATGTCGGCAAGGAAGCCGCCCACGAGCCCGCGGCGGCCAAACGTGATGAGCAGCAGATAGCCGGTGACGACCGGCGGCAGCACCAGCGGCAGGTGCACGATGCCGTCGAGCAGCGCCTTGCCCCAGAACTCTTTCCGCGCGAGCAGCCACGCGATGGCGAGCCCGAACGGCAGCGCGATGAGCGTCGCGACGAAGGCGATGCGCAGCGACAGCTCGACCGCGATCCATTCTTCGGGGGTGAGGCTAGGCATCACAGGCTCACGGGCCGGCCTTCACCAGATAGGTGAAGCCGTAGCGCTCGAAGAACACCAGCGCGGTGCCGGACAGCAGAAACTGAAAGAACTTCGCCGCGTCCGGCCTGGCCTTCACGACCTGCGCGGCGGGATAAACGATCGGCGGATGCGAGCTCTCCGGAAAGCGCCCGACGATCTTCACGTCCGACTCGATCTTGGCATCGGTCTCGTAGACGATGCCGAGCGAGGCGCCGCCATGGGCGACCAGCATCAGTGCGGCGCGCACGTTTTCGGCCGGCGCAAGCTTCGGCTCGGCCGCGCTCCACGCGCCGAGCTTCTCCAGCGCCGCCTTGGCGTATTTGCCCGCCGGCACCGCGCGCACGTCGCCCGTCGCGATCCGGCCGTCGCCGGCAAGCTTGGCAATGTCGAAGCCCGGGCCGATCTTGACGTCGTCGAGCTTGGAGTCCTTCGGCGCGATCAGCACCAGCCGGTTGCCGAGCAGATTGAACCGCGACTTCGGCACGATCAGCTTCTTCTGCGCCGCGTAGTCCATCCAGTCCTGGTCGGCCGAGATGAATACGTCGGCCGGCGCGCCTTCCTCGATCTGCTTGGCCAGCGCCGAGGAGGCCGCGTAGCTCGCGATCACCTTGCGGCCGGTGTTGCGGCCATAGGCCGTGATGATGTCGTCGAGCGCGTTCTTCACCGACGCGGCCGCGAACACAGTCGCGCTGACGGCTGCATCCTGCCCTCGCGCCGGAAGCGCGCCGAGCAGGACGGCGAGACAGGTCAAAACGATGCGTTGGATCATCCAGCATTGTGGACCGGCGGGACGCCCGCCGTCCATCGCGGGCATGAGACGTTGAAGGCCCGTGTGAGCGCGCCTTCGCCAGCCTCAGGTCGCGGGCTTGGCCGCCAGCACCGTGAAGCCGTACTTCTCGAAGATCGCCTTCGCAGCGTTGGAGCGCATGAAAGCGAGATACTTCGCGGCCTCCGGCTTGGCGGTCGCGGTGAGCGCCACCGGATAGATGATCGCCGGATGCGAATCCTCCGGGAAGTGCGCGATGATCTTGACGTTCGGCTCGACCTTGGCGTCGGTCTCATAGACGATGCCGAGTGCCGCCTCGCCGCGGCCGACCAGCGTGAGGGCGGCGCGCACATTGTCCGCCATGGCGAACTTGCTTTCCGCCGCCTGCCAAGAGCCGAGCTTCTCCAGCGCCGCCTTGGCGTATTTGCCGACCGGCACCGCGCGCACGTCGCCGGTTGCGATACGGCCGTCGCCGGCGAGCTTGGCGAGATCGAAGCCCTGGCTGATGGTGACGTTGCCGAGCTTGGAGTCCTTCGGTGCGATCAGCACCAGCCGGTTGCCGAGGAGGTTGAGGCGGGTGTCGTCCTTGATCAGCTTCTTCTGCTGGACGTAGTCCATCCATTCGAGGTCGGCCGAGGCGAACAGGTCTGCCGGCGCGCCGGCCTCCATCTGCTTGGCGAGCGCCGATGATGCCGCGTAGCTCGCCACCACCTTGATGTGGCTCTCCTTGGTGAAGGCCGCGTTGATGTCGTCGACCGCGTTCTTCATCGAGGCGGCCGCAAACGCGGTCAGCGTCACCTCCTGCGCGTGCGCGGGCAGCGCCGAGAGCGAAACGACGAAGGCTAAGGTGGCGAGCGAAAAGGTACGTCTGAGCATGGCGATTCTCCGCGGCACGCGGCCGAGTTTGAAAGGGATCGACTGTGCCGGAACCGCCGTTCCGATCGACACGGGCGCGCGCCCAGCGCGCCGTGGTCTTGCCGAACTTCTATCAACCCGGCGGCTGTCAGGTAAAGCCGCAATGCCGCAGGGCTGACGCGGCCATATGCCGTATCTCTGTGCGGTATGAAGGATTTACGGCGTCCGGCCGCGCACCGCCCAGGCAGTCGCGGTCAGCGAGCGCGGCCCGTCCGGCGCCCCCGACAGGAAGGCCAGGCGGACAGCGCTCTCGATCCGGGCTCTCGTGTCGGGATCAAGGCCGGTCACATAGGTGCCAACCGGACCCTGGCCGCCAAGCAGCGGGCCCCAATAATCGTCGAAATCGACGTAGTCCATGCGGATGGTCAGCGAGCCGCGCTGCACGTCCTTGAGGCCGCTCTGCTCGAACAGCGCCAGGAGGCCGTCGGGTAGCGCCAGCGCGCCGGAGAACAGCCGGTCGCGGGTACGACCGGCGCCGGGATCGATGCCCGCGGCGGTGTCCCAGAACATGCGCTGGAAGATGAGCCCGCCGCGGAAGTCCCAGACCGACGCCGCGACCACGCCGCCCGGTTGCGTCACGCGGATCATCTCTTGGAGCGCTTGGCGCGGGCTCGAGACGAAGTTCAGCACGAGCTGCGCCGCGACCGCGGCGAATGCACCGTTCCGGTGCGGCAGCGCCCCGACGTCGGCGACCTTGTAGTCGATCGCTGGGCCCGGCTGCTCGCGCGCAAACGCAACGTAAACCGGCGCGATATCGACGCCGCTCACGGTGCGATCCGGCCAGCGCTTTTTCATCGCTCGCGCAAGACTGCCGGTGCCGCAGCCCGCGTCGAGCAGCGCGCCAGCGGGCGGAGCGGTGAAATCGAGAAACGGCTCCGACAGCCGCTGCGTCCAGCGCCCGAGGAAGACGTCGTAGGCGGCACCGTCGGTCGCCACGTAAGCGGAGGCGGGCAGGGCAGGGTTGGACAAGGCGGTTCTCCGCACGATTGAAAGAGCCGGAACCGCCGTTCCGATCGAGGCCGGCACGCGCCCGGCGCGCCGTCGCCGCCAACCCTATCAATCCAGACGTTAGAGGGCCAAGCGGCGAGGCAAGCGAGTGGCTGCGACGCCAAATCCGATCGGTCCATCGAAGCTCTCGATTGGTCCACTGACGGATTCGCGGTAATTCTGCCCCCGATGCATTCCGATGCCTCCGCCCTGCAACTGGTCCTGACCGGCGACGCCGCGCTGCTCGCCATTGTGCGGCTGTCGCTTGCGGTCAGCCTGAGCGCGGTCGTGCTCGCGGCGCTGATCGGCATCCCGTTCGGCGCCTTCATCGCGCTGACGCACTTTCGCGGCCGCGAGGCCGTCATCGTGCTGCTCAACGCGCTGATGGGCCTGCCGCCAGTGGTGGTGGGGCTCGCGGTCTATTTGCTGCTGTCGCGCTCCGGCCCGCTCGGCTCGTGGGGGCTGCTGTTCACGCCCACCGCCATGGTGGTGGCGCAGACCATTCTGGTGACGCCGATCATCGCGGCGCTCGCCCGCCAGACCATCGAGGACCTCTGGACCGAATACCGCGACGAGCTCACCGCCATGAACATCGGCCCGCTGTCGCGCGTGCTGACGCTGATCTGGGAGGGCCGCTTCAGCCTCGTGGTCGCGCTGCTCGCGGGCTTCGGCCGCGCCGCGGCCGAAGTCGGCGCCATCATCATCGTCGGCGGCAACATCGACGGCTTTACCCGCACCATGACGACGGCGATCGCGCTGGAAACGTCCAAGGGCGATCTGCCGCTCGCCATCGGGCTCGGCCTGGTGCTGATCGCGATCGTGGTTCTGATCAACGCCTGCGCCTGGCTCCTGCGACGTGCGGGTGAAAGGCTTGCGGGATAGCGATGCGCGCCATGCCGGCCGATCTGCCCATCCGCTTGGATGATGTCACGGTTCGCGCCGGCGCTGTGACGGTGCTCGACGGCGTCTCGCTCATCATCGCGCCTGGCGCGCCGGCCGTGCTGATCGGGCCGAACGGCTCGGGCAAGACCACGCTCTTGCGGGTCGCCATGGGTCTTCTGCCGCCGTCCTCGGGCCACGTCACCTGGGACGGCGTTACGGAGGCCTCGCCGGCGCGGCGGGCCATCGTGTTCCAGCGCCCAGTGATGCTGCGGCGGAGCGTTGCGGGCAACATCCGCTACGCGCTGAACGCTGCGCAGATTCCGAGCGACCGCCACGACGCGCGGCTCGCCGAGCTGCTGTCGCTGGTCGGCCTCGAAGCGCTGGCATCGCGACCGGCGCGAAAGCTTTCCGGCGGCGAGCAGCAGCGGCTGGCGCTGGCCCGCGCGCTGGCGCGCGATCCGTCGGTGCTGTTTCTCGACGAGCCGGCCGCGAGCCTCGATCCCGCCGCGACCAAAGCCATCGAGGACGTCATCCGCGCCGTATCGGCCCGCGGCGTGAAGGTCGTGATGGCGACGCATGATCTCGGCGCGGCGCGCCGGCTCGCCGGCGACGTGGTGTTCCTGCATCGCGGGCGCGTGGTGGAGGCGGCACCCGCCGTAACGTTTTTCGGTTCGCCGCAAACCAAAGAGGCGAGGGCGTTCCTCGCCGGCGATCTGCTGCTTTGAGTGCAAGGAAAATGAGAATGCCGCTGCTGTGCCGTCGTCTGCTGCTGATCGTAATCACGTTGTTGCTGGTTTCACCTGCGCTGGCGCAAGACCAGTCGATCGTGGTCGCGTCCACGACTTCGACGCAGGACTCCGGCCTGTTCGGTTATCTCCTGCCGATCTTCAAGCAGAAAACCGGCATCGACGTGAAGGTCGTGGCGCAGGGCACCGGGCAGGCGCTCGACACCGCGCGGCGCGGCGACGCTGACGTGGTGTTCGTGCACGCCAAATCCGCCGAGGAGAAGTTCATGGCGGAGGGCTTCGGCGTGAAGCGCCAGCCGGTGATGTACAACGACTTCGTGCTGATCGGACCCGCGAGCGATCCGGCCGGCATCAAGGGCAGCCGGGACATCGTCGCAGCGCTGAAGGCGATCAAGGACAAGGCCGTGCCGTTCATTTCCCGGGGCGATCGGAGCGGCACGCATATCGCCGAGCTGGCGCTGTGGCAGGCCGCCGGATTCGACATCGAGCGCGACAAGGGGCCCTGGTACAAGGCGATCGGGCAGGGCATGGGGGCGGCGCTCAACACCGCGCAGGCGTCGAACGCCTATGTGCTCGCCGACCGCGGCACCTGGCTCGCGTTCAAGAACCGCGGCGATCTCGTCATCGCGGTCGAGGGCGACAAGCGGCTGTTCAACCAATACGGCGTCATGCTGGTCAATCCTGACAAGCACCCGACGGTGAAGAAGGAGCTCGGCCAGCAGTTTGTCGACTGGCTGGTCTCGCCCGAAGGCCAGCGCGCCATCTCGGGCTACAAGATCAACGGCGAGCAGTTGTTCTATCCGAATGCCGGCGAGCCTGGGGCGTAGGCTGTCCCCAGTGAATTCACACCCGAAATCGCATCCGGGGCCGATGAAACACGCCTCCATGCCGGCGGCCTGATTGCCTCGCGGCTCTCGCCGCAGCACACTCCAACGCAAACCGCCGGAGCAATCATGTCAGACTTAACGCCGCTGGAAGGCGAATACGACCACATCATCGTCGGCGCGGGCTCGGCCGGCTGCGTTCTGGCCAACCGGCTGTCGGCCGATCCGAACAATCGCGTGCTGTTGCTCGAAGCCGGCGGCCGCGACAACTGGATCTGGTTTCACATCCCGGTCGGCTACCTGTTCGCCATCGGCAATCCGCGCTCCGACTGGATGTTCAAGACCGAAGCCGTGCCGGGGCTGAACGGCCGCGCGCTGAACTATCCGCGCGGCAAGGTGATCGGCGGCTCGTCGTCGATCAACGCCATGATCTACATGCGCGGCCAGGCGGCCGATTACGATCACTGGCGGCAGCTTGGCCTGACCGGCTGGGGCTGGAACGACGTGCTGCCGATCTTCAAGCAGCACGAGAACCACTTCCTCGGTGCGAGCGAGCATCACGCGGTCGGCGGCGAATGGCGGATCGAGCATCCGCGGGTGCGCTGGGACCTGCTCGATGCGTTCCGCACCGCGGCCGAGCAGGCCGGCATCAAGCAGATCGTCGATTTCAACACCGGCGACAACGAGGGCTCGGCGCCCTACCACGTCAACCAGAAGTTCGGCCGCCGCTGGTCGGCGGCGCGCGGCTTTTTGAAACCCGCGCTGATGCGGTCGAACCTCAGACTCGAAACCGGCTGCCTGGTCGAGCGCGTCACCTTCGACGGCAGGCGCGCCAATGGCGTGCGCTTCCGGCAGAACGGCGAGACGAAGCTCGCGCGCTGCAAAGGCGAGGTGATCCTTGCGGCCGGCTCGATCGGCTCGGCGCAGGCGTTGCTGCTCTCCGGCGTCGGTCCAGCCGCGCAACTTTCAGGGTTCAACATTCCGGTGGTGCTGGACAAGCCGGGCGTCGGCGAAAACCTGCAGGACCATCTGCAGCTTCGCATGATCTACAAAGTCACCGGCGTCAAAACGCTCAATGAAATGTACGCCTCGCTGTTCGGCCGCGCGCAGATCGCCCTCGACTACGCGCTGCGCCGGCGCGGCCCGCTGACCATGGCGCCGTCGCAGCTCGGCATCTTCACGCGCTCCGACCGGAACCGCGAGCGCGCCAACATCCAGTAT
>CAKZHN010000347.1 GCA_936924235.1 uncultured Rhodoplanes sp.
CACCGGATCGATGCGTTCAACGGCGCACAGGAGGCAAGGCTACGCCGAATGAGAACGACACCATGAAGATCAGGCGACCTTCTTGCCGCGCGTCGCGGTCTCCAGCTTGATTATTTCTGCACCCAGTTCGTCAAGAGCCGTGCGCCGCTGTTCAGCGTGCTGGGATTCCTGCAAAATAAAGCTCTCATTCTTTGCGGCAGCCGAAACCAAGGCGGCATCCTGTTGGGCAACGGTCGCGCTTGATTTCTCAAGCTCTTCGATGTGCTGGCGCATCCTGCCAAGCTTGACCTCGGCCTGCTCGAACTTGCCCGCCATCGAAGCGTGCGACGCTTTCATTTCGGAGAGTTCGGCGTGGATCTGTCTCAGATCGCCAACATTGGCCTGAAGATTCGAGCTCGTTTGGCGACGCGACGCCTGTAGAAGGCCAACAGTGCGGATGAGATCCTCGCACCGGCGGTGCAGTACGGCGCGATCCATTGCCATCGTTTCGGCCTGACGCGCGCTCTGCTGGCTGTGTGCCTTGACGATTTCTATCTCTCTTTCAAAGACTTCCCGCTGCTCGCCCAGTTCGCGGCCGTGCTGCTGTTTCACGTTGTTGAGTTCTGTCTCGATCGCGGTGTTCTGAATTCTCAGTTGCTCGATCTCCGCGTTCGAACGATCAATGGTTTCCCAAGCCGCAGCTGTGGCAGCGTTCTGATCGTTCAACGCCGTTTCGGCGGCAAGCAGCTTGTTCGAAGCTTGCATATGATCTTTCTGTGCGGCTTCGATCTGGGCTTGCAGCGCGAGCCTCATCTGGTCGGCGAGGTCGAGTTTTTCGTTGGCCGCAGCCAATTCGGCATCGCGCTCAGAGACGGCCTCGCGAAGTGTCGTCACGGACTGCTCGAGGACCCCGACAACGCGACATGCCGACTGCAGATCGCCCGCCTGCTGATCCCCCTTGCTGCTCAGATCGCGAATTTGATTTTGATAAAGGGCGAGGCGTTCCGCTTGCTCTGCAATGGTCTTTTCAAAAGCGGCGATTCGGTCGCCCGCTGCGGCCAGGAGTGCCGTCAAGCGTTGCGGATCGGTCTCGACCGCCTTGCCGTTGGATGACGATGTTTGGATTCGGGGAGGGCGGGAGGCGACGCCCGCTTGGCTCGCTTGGCTCGATTGGCTTCTCGTGGTCTTGGCCGCGGCGGGCGAGACCGCCGGCGGCGGGTTCAATACGGGCGCTGGTTGGCGCGAAACAGGACGGTAGTCTGCAGGCAGGAGAATGTCGTCATCCACGTCGAGAAAACTGGCTCTTGAATCATACAAGCGGCCGGTCGCTACGTTGGGCTTGGCAGTGGGCCACGGTCTCGACGGTTTCATTGCGAATTGCCTGTTGTGGAGGACTTCATCTGGTCCACTGAACCAGTCCTCCACGTAGGAAAATGTGGTTAATTTTGTGTTAACGCACCCTTTAGGCGTCCCCAATGGGATGCCGCCGTCCCCGCAGACCGGACTGTCGGCATGCGCTCAGCGGCCTACGACACCTGCCGGTCGCGGCCCTGCCAAAATGGCGCCCGCAGCGCTTTCTTGTCGATCTTGCCGTTGAACAGGCGCGGCAGGCTGTCGACGAAGTCAACGCTTTTGGGTTTCTTGTAGCTCGCGATCTTGGTGCGGGTGTATTCGATCAAATCGGCTTCGCTCGAACTCTTGCCCGGCCGCATCTGCACGCAGGCCTTCACCGATTCGCCCCAGACCTGGTCGGGCACCGCGATGACGGCAACCTCGGCGACGTCCGGGTGCGAGCGCAGCGCCTCCTCGACCTCCCAGGAGTAGATGTTCTCGCCGCCCGAGATGATCATGTCCTTCTTGCGGTCGACCACGTAGATGAATTGCCGTTCGTCGGCGAAGCCCAGGTCCTGGGTGTGCATCCAGCCGTCGCGGACGATCTCGGCGGTCAGCACACTCTTGTTCCAGTAGCCGCTCATCACGGTCGGCGAGTGGATGATGATCTCGCCGATCTCGCCCGGCTCGCAGGTGCTGCCGTCGTCGCGCACGATCCGGATCTCGTTGCCCATCAGCGGCTGACCCGCCGAAGCGAGGCGCTTGCGCTGGTCCTCCGTGCCATCCAGCACGTGGTCCTGCGGCTTGAGGATGGTGCCGCACAGGCATTCGGTCATGCCGTAGACCTGGGCGAAGATCGGCCCCATCCGGTCGAGCGCGCGGCGCAGCAGCGGCACCGGCATCGGCGCCGACGCGTAGTGCACGACGCGCAAGGTGCTGACGTCGTAGGACTTGGTTTCCAGCACGTCGAGCATGCGCTGGATCATCAGCGGTGCGAAATGCGCCGCCGTCACCTTCTCGCGCTCGATGGTCGCAAGGATGTCCTCGGGATCGAAGGCGGTCTTCAGCACCACCGACGAGCCCATCATGTTGAAGTTCATCTGCTCGATCTTGCCACCGAGATGAAACAGCGGCATCACCACCAGCGCCTTGTCCTTGGAGCTGGTGCCGCATTCATGGGACAGCATCCGCACGCCCTCGACCATGGCGGCATGGCTGATCATGACGCCCTTCGAGCCGCCGGTGGTGCCGCTCGTATACATCAGATAGGCCATGTCGGCGGCCGAAGGCGCGCTCGCGGGCGCCTCGACGCTGGCTTCGCCGATCAACTGCTCATAGCCCAGCAGTTCGCTGGCGCCGCCATCGATGCCGATCCGGATGCGGATGCTGCCCACTTGAGCCGCGATCGCCTGAGCCTCCTTGGCGAAATCCCTGGCGAAGATCAGCACGGCCGGCTGGCTGTCCTGGCAGATCGCCATGAGCTCGGGCTCCGCAAGCCGGCTGTTCAGATTGATCGCGACGAAGCCCGCCACCTCGCAGGCGCCGAAGATCTCGATGTATTCGCTGCAGTTGCGGGCGAGAATCGCGACCCGCTCGCGTTTTCTCAGTCCCTTTGCGAGCAGCGCATTGGCCAGCCGGAACATCCGTGCGGCCTGTTCGGCGAAGGTGAAGCTCCGGCCTTCGAACTGCAAGGCCAGCCGGTCGCCGTACAGCGCGCGTGTGCGCTTGATCAAATCCCCGCACGTCATCGACATGAGAACCCGTCCTTCCGTCCCTAGCGCTCCCGCGAGATCCAGCCGGTCGGCACTGCGCCGGACGCGAGCCGCATCTCGATCTGCCCCGCCGCCTCGCGCAGCGGACCGAGGCAACGCTTGATCTCGGCGCTCTTGATCGGCTGCGTCGAAATCCAGTTGGCGTTGACCGTGCCGGCCACCGCGCCGTCCTTGTTCCGAACCGGCACCGCGACGCCGACGATGCCGGGCGTCATCTCGCCGCGATTGAGCGCGTAGCCTTGTTCCCGGACTTCCTCGATCTCCCGGCGCAAGGCCGCCACGGAGGTCAGGGTCTCCTTGGTGTGCGCCACGCGGCGCACCGTTGTCAGGTATGCGTCGAGCTTTTCATTGGAGAGGCCCGCGAGCAGCACCTTGCCCATCGAGCCCGCATAGGCCGGCTGCCGCGCACCGATCGAGATGAAGAAGCCGAACAGCTTCTGGGAGAACACCGATCCGAGACAGAGCGTCTCGTTGTTGTCGAACACCGCGAAATGCGCCGCCGCGTCGGTCTCTGCCGAAAGCCGCTGCAGGATGGGCTCGACGAACTCTTCAAGTCGTGCCGACGACACGAAGCTGTAGCCGAGCTCGAGAATGCGGGGCAGGGGGTAGAACCACTCGCCTTCGGCGCCGACATAGCCAAGGTCTTTCAGTGTCAGCAGATAGCGCCGCGCCGACGCGCGCGTCATGCCGGTCTTCGCCGCCACTTCGCTGATCCGCATCTTCGGCTGCTCGCGGTCGAAGGCGCGAGCGACCTTGAGCCCGCGCGCCAGCGATTCCGAAAACCACGTCGCTTTGTCCGCCAACGCTTTCCTCCCGGCCCGCGCGATTGACAGCACGGATTTGTACAGCGATGATCTGATATAGCACAAGTGGGCGATAAACGCACAATCGCACCAAGGTATCCGGCGCATCAAGATATCCAGCGCATCAAGGGGAGGCGCTTCGCCATGACGTTCGACACCATCCTGGTCGACATCGCCGACGGCATTGCCACGATCACGCTCAACCGTCCGAAGAAGAAGAACGCGATGAATCCGGCGCTGCATCGCGACATGACACGGGCGCTCGACCAGTTGCGGTACGAATCTACGGCGCGGGTGGTGATGATCACCGGCGCGGGCGACGCCTTCTGCGGCGGGATGGACCTGAAAGAGTTCTTCACCGACCTGAAGGACGACCCGGTCGAATACGATCGCGTCACCCGCCTGGCTGTCGAATGGCGCGGCCGGACGCTGCGCTACTATCCGAAGCCCACGGTCGCGGTGATCAACGGCTTCTGCTTCGGCGGCGCGTTCTCGATCGTCGAGGGCTGCGATCTCGCAATCGCCGCGGAAGAAGCGACGTTCGGGCTCTCGGAGATCAACTTCAAGCTGTTTCCCGGCGGCTCGGTCAGCAAGTCGCTCGCCAACCTGCTGCGGCCGCGCGACGCGCTCTGGTACGGCATGACCGGCGAGCCGTTCAACGGCATCGTCGCGGCCGAGATCGGATTCATCAACAAGGCCTTCCCCGGCGCGAAGCTTCGCGAAGAAGCGCGCAAGCTCGGTCTGAACCTCGCCCAGAAAGACCCGTGGGCGCTGAAGGCCACCAAGGACGGCTACCGCAATTCCCTCGATATGGGCTGGGATGCCGCCATGGATTATTCGAGCGCCAAGGAGATGGAACTGGTGCTCCGCCAGGGCGACAAGTTCCGCAAGGAAGGCATCGGCGATTTCCTCAAAGGCGAATACCGGCCCGGCCTGGAAAGCCACGGCGCGCGTTGACGGGCGTAAGCGCCCCGTGAGCAGCGCGGCGCCACGCTGTTGAATTCGCCGCCCGCGAAAGTCGGGCGGATCGATAAAACCACGGGAGCGAAACATGAAGCGGGGACTGTTCTTCTGCGTTTTCGCCTTGATCATGCTGGCGTCGGGAGCCGTCAGCGCCCAGCAGGCGGCCGGGCATTATCCGAGCCGGCAGGTCCGCATCGTCGTGCCGTACCCGGCCGGCGGTCCGACCGATCTCATCGCGCGCATCCTCGCGCAGAAGCTCGGCGAGCGGCTCGGGCAAAGCTTCTATGTCGAGAACATCGGCGGCGCGAGCGGCGCGGTCGGCGCAGGCCAAGTGGCGCAGGCCGCACCCGATGGCCACACACTCATGGTCGTCACCAACGACTTCGCCGTGGCCTCGGTCACGAATGCGAAGCTGCCCTACGATCCAGTGAAGAACTTCGCGCCGGTCACCATCATCGCGTCGTCGCCGCAGGTCGTCGCGGTGAATCCGGATGTGCCGGCGAAGACCATGAAAGAGCTGGTCGACCTCATCAACGCCGCGCCGAACAAGTACAACTACGCCGCCATGGGCATCGGTTTCGGCCAGCTCTCCGCCGAGCGCCTGTTCAAGCTCGGCCTGAAGCTCGATCACCTGCCGCGGGTACCGTTCAACGGCGCGGCGCCGGCCGTCAATTCGGCGCTCGCTGGAGATACCCCCATTATCATTCTCGGTCTGCCGCCGATCGCGCCGCATCTGACGTCCCACAAATTGCGCGCCATCGCGGTCAGCAGTCCGACCCGCACCCAGGCATTTCCCGATGTTCCGACATTCCAGGAGTCGGGCGTCGCCAATCAGGAGTCGGAATTGCTGATCGGGCTTGTCGCGCCGGCCGGGACGCCGCCCGCGATCGTCTCGCTTCTGCAGCAGCGTGTCGGCGAAATCGTCCGCTTGCCCGATGTGAAGTCGAGCCTCGACACCTTCAGCTTCCAGGCAGTGGCGAGCACGCCCGAGCAATACGCCGCCCAGATCAAGGACGACATCGCGGTCTGGGGCAAGGTGATGAAGGACGCCAACATCCCGGTCAATTGACGGCCGCGGGGCAGGGGACGACGCCATGAAACGAGTCTGGTTGGCCTTGCTGGCCGCGCTCCTGCTCGGACCGGCCGGTCCGGGCCTGGCGCAAAGCTGGCCGACGCGCCCGATTCAGATCGTGGTGTCGTCGGGCGCGGGCGGCACCGCCGACATCATGGCGCGGATCATCGGCGACAAGCTCTCGCCGGTGCTCGGCCAGCCGGTCGTGATCGAGAACCGGCTCGGCGCCGGCGGCCACGTCGGCGCGGCGTCGGTCGCGCGCGCCAATCCGGACGGCTACACGCTGCTGATGAGCGGTCAGCCCACCCATTCGGTCGGGCCTTATCTGTTCAAGAACCTGCCCTACGAGCCGATGCGCGACGTGCCGCCGGTCGCGATGGTCGCGGTCGCGCCGAACCTTTTGGTGGTGAACGCCTCGTCGC
Source organism: uncultured Rhodoplanes sp. (assembly GCA_936924235.1). Taxonomy (GTDB): domain Bacteria; phylum Pseudomonadota; class Alphaproteobacteria; order Rhizobiales; family Xanthobacteraceae; genus Z2-YC6860. The sequence continues at coordinate 6,344 of CAKZHN010000347.1, forward strand.
CGATCAAGTCGGTGTCCGATCTGGTGAAAGCCGCCCGCGAGAAGCCCGGCACGCTGACCTACACGTCGGCCGGCATCGGCACCTCGGGATATCTGGCGGGCGAACTGCTGAAGGCCAAGGCCGGCCTCGACATGGAGCATATCCCCTATAAGAGCGGGCCCGAGGCTGTCACCGGCGTGCTCACCGGCAATGTGAGCTTCGTGTTCTTCACCTTGCCGGCATTGCTGCCGCAGGTCGAAGCCGGCAAGCTCAGGGCGCTGGCGATCGCCAGCGCCGAGCGGAGCGCGCTGGTGCCGAACGTGCCGACCATTGCGGAAGCGGGCTTCCCGGGCTTCGATGTGATCGCCTGGTTTGCGCTGTTCGCGCCGCGCGGCACGCCGGAGCCGGTCGTCGCGCGCCTGAGCGCCGAGATCGAGAAGATCGTCGCGCAGCCCGATGTTCGCGCCCAGATGGCCAAGCTCGGCGCCGAGCCGAGATACCTGCCGCCCAAAGGCATCGTCGACTTCGTCGCCGCCGAGCAGCCGCAATGGGCGAAGCTTCTCAAGGACGTCAAGCCGGCTAACTAGAACTCACATCGACATGCGGCTCGCCGAACTCAAGCTCTTCACCTATCAGCTTCGCTACGCGCGGCCGGTCCGCTGGAGCGACATCGTCGAGGAGGCCGCGCCCTTCGTGCTGCTGCGGCTGACCGCCGACACCGGCGAAGTGGGTGTCGCCGAGATCACGCCGAAGCCGACTTGGTGCGGCGTCACCGCGAAAAGCCTGATCGCCGCGATCGAAGACGTCTTCGCGCCGATGCTGAGGAAGCTCGACCTGAGCGATCCGGCCAAGGTCCGCACCGCGCTCGACATCGTTCCGGACAACAACGCGGCGAAGACGTTGATCGACAACGCCTGCTGGGACTTGCATGCGGCCCGTCACGGCCGTCCGTTGTGGCAGGCCTGGAACGGCAAGCCCCGCGTCGAGCTGTCATGGGCGGTGACGCGCCAGACGCCCGCCGCGATGGCCGCCGAGGCCGTGCAGATGGTGGAGCGTTACGGCTTTCGCACGCTGAAGGTCAAAGGCGGGCAGGGCATCGAGACCGATGTCGCGGGCATCAAGGAAATCCGCGCAGCGGTCGGCGACGGCATGCGCTTCTACGTCGATGCTAACGGCGCCTATCCGGCCGATCAGGGCCTCGCTTACGCGCGCGCCATGGCCGACGCCGGCGCGGTGATCATGGAAGATCCGTGCCCGATGGCACCAGACGCGCGGTTCCGCGCGTTGCGGGAGGCAAGCCCCATCCCGATCCTGGTCGACTTCGGCTCGACTTCGCTGCGCGACGCCGGCCTGTTCCTCGAGCAGGGCACGCGCGCGCTCAGTGTGAAGCCGGGCCGCTTCGGGCTGTCGCATTCGCGCGCCATGCAGGCGCTGGCGGACAAGAGTGGCTGCGACGTGGTGGTCGGGCTGATGGGCGAAAGCGCGCTCGGCACGCTGGCCGGCCTTCAGTTCGCCGCCTCGATTGCGAAGCCGGTCCTGCCGGCCGAGCTCACCTGGTATCTGGCGATGACCGAGCAGGTTCTCAAAGCCGTGCCGAACATCGTCGACGGCATGCTGGAGCTGCCGGGCGATCCCAGCCTGGCGTCGCTGGTCGACTGGGACGCCGTGGCCAAGGCGCACTGAGCCAAAGCGCGCAGGGCTCAGGACGGATTGAGCTTGATCCCGGTGCGGCCGATGAAGGTCTTCCACTTCTTCTGCTCGGCATCGACGAACTGCGCAAACGTCGCGGCATCGCTGCCGACCGGCTCGATGCCCGCGCCGCGGATGCGCGCCTGAAGCTCCGGGTTCTTGCCGACCTTGACCAGCGCGTCGGCGAGCTTCTGCTTGATGTCGTCAGGAAGGCCCGCCGGACCGAAGATGCCCATCCAGCTCGAGAGCTGGAAATCCGGGAAGCCGGCTTCGACCATGGTCGGCAGGTTGGGCAACTCGTCGAGCCGCTTCGCGCTCAGCACAGCCAGCATCTTCAGCCGCGGGCTGTCGACGTAGGAGCGCACCGCCGGCATGCTCTGGAAGTTGATGTCGAGATTGCCCGCGAGCAGGTCGTTCAGCGCCGCGGGCGAACTGCGATAGGGCACGTGCACCATTTTCGACTGGGTGAGCAGGCTCAGGTATTCGCCGGCGATGTGCGCCTGCGTGCCGACGCCCGATGAGCCGAACGACAGCTTGCCCGGATTGGCGCGCAGATAACTCACCAGCTCCTGGACCGACGTGACCGGCAACTCCTTCTTGACGATCAAGGTGTGCTGGAACTGGCCGGACAGCGATACCGGCACGAAATCCTTCGTCACATCCAACGGAAAGCTGCTATCGAGCAGCGGCAGCAGGACGTGGTTGCTCTCGCTCGACAGGATGATGGTCAGGCCGTCCGGCGGTGCGCTCGCGACCTGCCGCATGGCGAGGAGCCCGCTCGCGCCAGGCTTGTTGTCGACCAGGATGGTCTGGCCGAGCTCGTTGCGCAGTCCGTCGGCGAGCACGCGGGCGATCAGGTCGAGCGCGCCGCCCGCGCCGAACGGCACGACGAGCGTGATCGGCTTTTGCGGGAAGCTTCCTTGGGCAGAAGTGGGCGTGGCTGAGAAGCAGACGAAAGAGGCGAGGGCAACGAGAATTCGAAAGAGTGGCATAGGTCCCATTCCAGCGTGCCGGCGCGTCGATTGTGGCACGGCTGTCTTGCGGCTGTCTCACGGCCGTCACGCCCCGCATGAAACCTCTGCGCCGATGCAATGCCGGGACCTGCCAGCGAGCCCTCCATGAATCCCGTGATCTACAGCCCGCAGTGGCCCGGCTTGCCGTATCTCGTGGTCATCATTTCCGGCGACAAGGTCGAGGCCTTGCCCGCCCCGGACCGCCATCAGGCAAGGTTGATGCTGGTGCAGCTCACGCCGAAGCCCAACCCGGAAGAGCGAGGCTACGCGGTATCTTCAGCGCAGCGCGTTCGTTGACGCAAGGTCTGTGCAATGGAGCGAACAGAGAGCGCCGGAACCGGCTTCGATCGCCGGTGTTGAAGCGCCGCTGAGAGCGATCCATCCCCCCGAAGTCCTGAGCTCCCACGCCCCGGCTTCATCGGCGGGCATTTTTTCAACGCATCCAAATTTTTTTGGAAGTTCTCTAACTTCAAGGAACGACGGGACGGCCTCCGTGTTCGCCCAATGGACATGAGTGCCGGGGCCGGGATGTGAAGCGCGAAGAAGAATACCTCCGCAACGCCAAAGACGCACAGGATTGGGCCGACCGGGCCGCCACCGCGGAAGATCGCGAGGGCTGGCTCAAGGTCGCGCAAGGCTGGCTCAGCCTGTTCACGCGATGGACGTCGCAGACCGCGAAGGCTCCCGTCAGCGATGCCGGCAAAGAAGCTCCCGATGGCGAAGCGCCCTGAGCGGCGCCCGATGTACAGGGAGTTATCCGGGTTCTTACGGATGCGATCCTGCACAAAAAATCCAGGCATGACGTTTGCTTCCCGGTTAGAAGCATGCGACGGAACTGATGGCGCGTGGAATCACCGGCCGGGCGCGCCAGCGGGAAACGCTGAAAAGTGATCCCGGTCACAAACAAACAGGGCTCGAATCGCCCACCATAAAACTGGGAAGCACAGGGAACTGCACTGAGAATGGCGAAATCTTCGAAGCTCGTGGTGACGAGGGGCAACCGCGTTCTTCTGGTCCGGCGCAAGCGAGATGGCCGCTGGACGTTTCCGGGCGGCAAGCGAAAAGGCCGGCGTGAGAACGCCAGGGGCTGCCTGCGGCGGGAACTCGCCGAGGAGCTTCCGGAGCTGCGCTGCCGCGGCGCCAAGGTCTGGCAGAAGGTCAAGACCACCAATCCCAAGACCGGCCGGCGCATCAACCACATGATCTTCACCGCCAAGGCGGTGTCCGGCATCCTGATCATCGGCGACGAGCGCGAACTCGACCGCGCCGAGTGGCGCGAGCCGTGGAACATCCGTCTGGCACCGAACACCCGCTTCGTCCGCGACCTGCTGCTGGCGCGCTGACGCCTGCGTCGCGCCACCGGCGCACGCCGCTTCGTCCAAACCGCTGTGTGAGGTTGCGCACTTGGGCGCGGCGGGGACGCTGCCTATTGTCGGTTTGCAATTTGTAAAGGGAGTGGCGGTCATGGTGTTGCCAGTCATGTCCTCCGATCAAGCTTCCGACCAGAACAGCGGTGAAGCGGCGGTGCATTGCGAGCGCTGCGGCGCGCCGGCCAACCTCACAACCCTCGTGCAACCGCTCGGCGACCTGCCGGGCGCGCAGGTGCATGAATGCCCGGCCTGCCAGCATGCGACCTGGGTCGAATGGTGGGGCTGGCACGGCCGCCCGGACAGCGACAGACGCGCCAAGAACTAGCCGAGCACCAGCCGGCGAGACGCCTCGGTCAGAGGCCGCGCTCGCGCTTCAGGCGGTCGATGTATGCGGTGGTCTCGGGCGGCAGCGATTTCAGGCCGCGCTGCGCCGCAAGCGACAGCCACGGCCTGATCTTCGATCCCTTGAGGAACTCCGGATCGCGGCCGCTCGGAATGACCTGGTCGAAGATCAGCACGATGGTGACGGCCACCAGCAGCGCCCGCACGGCGCCGAGCGCGAAACCGGCGAACCGGTCGAACAGCGGGATCTCGTCGCCGATCAGCCCCGCGACCGCCTGGCGGATGAGCTGCGCCAGCAGGAAGCCGCCGATCACGAACAGCCCGAAGAACACCAGCGAGCCGGTTCCAAGCGGCGAGGACGTCGTGACGGACTTTCCGGCGGCCGCGCTGAAGTAGGGCGTGAGCGCAACGGCAAGCGGCGCCGCGATCACGAAGCCCAGGATGTCGGCCAGGCTGCGCAACAGTCCGGCGCGGAAGCCCATCAGGGCAAAAATGATGACCACGACAATGACCACCGCGTCGAATGAATTCATCGTCATGGCCTCGACTGAACATCGCCCGCCGTGGCGGGAGCATTTCGGACATCGTCCGGCGTTCCACTCCTGATTCCGGTTTGTTCCGAAAGAACGAATCGGAATCGCGCCAATCACTTCGGTGCGCATCTTAACAAGACCTTTCCGGCGCGCACGGAATCGGTGCAAACGGATTGCCGTTGGGGGAATGCCGAATGCGAAGGTTCTGGCGCGGGGTCGTGCAGTTCTTTGTCGAAGGCTTGCTCGACGATCCGGATTCAGGGCCGGTGGCTGCGCGCTTGCGGCGCAGATAGCTGCCGGAGCGGTGGCAGTCTGGCCGCGACGATAGCGATAGCGGAAGGCTTTCGCAGACCAAGCCTCGACGGCCGATCAGGCCGGCCGCCACCTTTCTCGCTGGTCCTGGAATGCTAGACTTGCCGCTGGGCGGCATTCGGGGAACAGGTCATGCGGCGTCGCGAATTCATTGCACTCTTGGGCGGAGCCGCAGCAGCCTCTGCCCGGCCGGCGCTGGCGCAACCGTCGTCCAAGACCTTCCGTCTCGGCACGCTCACTCCTGCAGCACCGATCTCGGAGAAGTCGCCGTTCGGGACCCTGTTGCTCCAAGGGCTCGCGCAGCGCGGCTATGCGCTCGGCAAGAATCTCGCTTTGGATGCGCAAGGCGCGATGGGCGAGGTCGGCAAGCTGCCCGAACTGGTCCGCGACATGAAGCGTGGCGGCGCCGACGTGATCGTGGTTGTCGGCTATCCGACCGCGCTCGCCTGCAAGGTCGAGAACATGCCGACGGTGGTGGCGTTCGGCGCCGGCGATCCGGTCGCGACCAATCTGGTCGATGGCTTGGCGCGGCCGGGCGGCGGCATCACCGGAATCTCCGACAACGCCGTGACGCTGTCCGGCAAGCGGCTCGACCTGATCAAGCAGGCGGTGCCGAAGCTCAAGCGCGTCGCTGTGCTGTGGAACCGGGACGATCGCGGCATGAGCCTGCGTTACGAGGTCACGGCGAATTCGGCCCGCGCGCTCGGCGCATCGGTCCAGGCGCTCGGCCTGCGCGAGCCCGACGATTTCAACGGCGTGTTCGAGGCGATGAACAGCGAGCCGCCCGACGCCATTCTGATGGTCGCCGACTCGCTCACGGTGCTCAACCGCAAGCGGGTCTACGACTACGCTGCCGCGCACCGCATCCCGGCGCTCTACGAGTACGACTTCCTGGTGCGCGACGGCGGCCTGATGTCCTACGGACCGGACCTGAAGGAATCCTTCGAGCGCACCGCTGAGCTGGTTGCGCGCATCTTTGGAGGCGCCAAGCCCGCCGATCTGCCGTTCGAGCAGCCGACGCGCTATCCCTTCGTGGTCAACCTGAAGGTCGCGAAGGCCACCGGCATCGAGCTGCCGCCGCAACTCGTGGCGCTGGCCGACGAGGTGATCGAATAGGTCGCGCCCGGTTCTCAAGCCGGACGCAGCAGCACCTGATCGCCGAACAGCGCAGGCTCGCTTTTGGCGATGGCGTATCCGGCGCGGGCTGCCAGCGGCGCAAAGCCGGTGAGGCCGCGCGGATGAAGCTTGAAGCGGGTCTGTGCGATCATCTCCTTGCGCAATTCGCTCGAGCTCGTCACCGAGCCCGCGACGTACGCCACGCCGCCATTGCGCAGCGCGGCTAGGTTGCCGACGATGGCGTCGTCGCTGCCGTATTCGAACAACCCGCCCTCGGAGGATGCCGCAATGATGGCGCCGCGGGCCTCGTCAAGCAGCGCGCGGAGTGCGGCCGTATCGTCCCAGTCATAGGGACGGTGCCTGAACGCGATGTCGAGCCCGTGCAGCGGGCCGCCGGCCGCCTGCAGCGCCGCGAGCGCATTGGCGCCGAAGGCGGGCCCTTCGGTCTGCGCGTCCAGCACGTCGATCACGATCGTCCGCCTCAGCAGATCCGCGCGAGCGCGGCTGAGAACGATCAGCGCGTTGACGCTGTCGAGTGCGGGACCGCCGGCGATGTTGATGAGATGCAGGGGCGCCGCGGCGTTGTCGGCCAGCGGCTCC
>CAKZHN010000348.1 GCA_936924235.1 uncultured Rhodoplanes sp.
AAATGAAGGCGCAGCCCCGCGCCTCACTCTGTCAGGGGCCGATGAATCACGCCTGTATCAATGCTGACGTAATGCGCGCGAGCGCGGGCTGTTTGACATGTGAATCCGAAGATCGAGCCGCGCTGATGCAGCGCGGTTCTCCCTCCCCGCGAGGGGAGGGTGGCCTCGCGTTAGCGAGGTCGGGTGGGGAGATGTATCGACGACGGAAGGCGTTTGTGTGTGGAGAGATTTCCCCACCCGGCCGCCATAGCGCGTCGAAGACGCGCGTCAACGCGCTGGTGGCGGCCACCCTCCCCTGGCGGGGAGGGATGGCACCGCCGGTGCGGCCCGCAGGTCGATCTTGGTCGAGGCTCGCCGGTCCGGTTTGTCAGCCGCCGCGGTACGGCTTGCACATGCCGTCCTGCACCGTGAAGCTCGGATTGGAGCAGTGCATCTGGCCGTCGCGGCCGCGATACATCCCGTTGCCGCCACCGCCGCGATAGACGGAGGGAGCGTCGTAGTAGCGCTCCTGCTGGTAGTAGCGCGGCTCAGGCCGGTACTCGGGGCGATAGTCGGGCCGGTAGTAGCCCTGCCCCCGGTAGCCCTCCTCCTGCACGCAGGCGGTGCCGTTGAAAAACCAGCCGCGGCCGCAGTTGTCGCGGGCTTCGGCCGAGGACAGCGTAATTGCTGTCGCAGCGCACACCATAAACAGAGCAAGGCGAGACATTTGAGTATTCCTTCTCATGAGCCGTACGAGACTACCTAAAACCAGATGAACACAAGCAAAACGACCTGTTTAAAACAAGCCATAGGCGGGCGAAGCAACGCCGTCCTTCGGACGGCTACAGGCGAGCGAAGCGACGCCGTCCTTCGGAGCGCTATGCGGCGTTTTGACCTATTGGTCGACCGGACCGGCGGGGTGGCCGGCTCAAGCCATCTTCGACCGCAGAAGCTCCAGCGCCGTGCCGAGATTGGCACGGTCGGGCTTGAGCTCCCCGGCGTGGATCCGCCGCGTCATCTCGACGAGCGTCTCGTTCGCGGGCGTGGCGATGCCGCGCTTGCGCCCCTCCTCGACCACGAAGCCGTTGATCAGGTCGATCTCGCTCAGGCGTCCCTTCATGTGGTCCTGCAGCGTGGTGTTGGCGCCGCGGCCCGGGCCGATGTCGTGGTTGACCTTGTCGACGAGCTTCATCAGCAGATTGTTGGTGCCTTCGATCTCGGCCTGCGTCAGCCCGAAGATCGGCACCACGGGATGGCCGAGCGCCTGGCCGATCTTCAGCGCCTCCGAGCCGAGCTGCATCATCAGCTCCTGCATGCCCTCGGGCTGCTTGTCGGCGAGTTCCCCGCCGGTCATCGCGATGGTGCCGAGCGTCATCGAGTTGAGCACGAGCTTCATGTATTTCGCGGCGAGAATGTGCGGCGTGATCTCGACCTTGCCGGCGTGACGCAGCACCGCGGCGACCTCCTCGACGCGATTGTCGGTCGAAGGATGGAAGCTGCCGATCGCGAACCATGTGCGGTCCGGCGCGGTGTTGCGCTTGATCTCGCCCGGCACGAAGCAATAGGACGACAGCTCCGGCACGCAGCCGAGCGTGCGCGACGGACCGACCACGTCGGCGATGATGTCTGCGGTCATCGCATTCTGCAGCCCGATCAGGAAGCCGTCAGGCTTGAGATACGGCTTGATCAGCTCGGCATGCCAGCGCGTGTCGTAGGCCTTGGTCACCAGCAGCACGAGATCGAACACCTGACGCATCGAGGCGAGTTCGCAGAGGTGATAGGCGCGGACCTTGGCGCGGATCTCGCCCTGGCGCAGCGTCACGTGCAGGCCGTTGGCGCGCATCGCCTCCACGTGCGCGGGCCACTGGTCGATCAGCACCACGTCGAGGCCGGCGTTGGTGAGATCGGCGGCGACGCAACTGCCATTCGCGCCGGTGCCGAGTACTGCGATTTTCTTGTCCATGGGATTCCAACTTGCGGAGACTGCGACGTGGTGAGGCGAACGCTCTCACTCCGGCTTGAGATTATATTGCTTGATGAGCTGCGCCATGTGCGCAATGTCCTCGTGCAGGAACGTCGCGAACGCCTCGGGCGTGTCGGTGATGCCGACATAGCCGAGATCCTGGAAGCGCCTCTTTGTCTCCGGCAGATTGACGGCCTCGCGCACCGCGGCTTGCAGCCGGTCTCGGACCGCGCGCGGCGTGTCGGCCGGGACCATCAGCCCGTACCATGTCGTGGCGTCGTAGCCAGGCAGTGTTTCGGCGACGGTTGGAACATCGGGCAGGTATGGAATACGTTGCGCCGACGTGATGGCAAGGCCGACGAGCTTGCCGTCGTCGACGAACGGCTTCGCGGTGGCATAGGGCGAGCCATAGATGTCGGTGACGCCTGCAAGGATGGACGCGAGCGCCGGCCCGCCGCCGTTATAGGGCACATGCACCATGTCGAGCTTGGCCTGCGCCTTCAGCACTTCGGCGACGATAAAGGTCGCCGAACCCACGCCGCCCGAGGCGTAGTTCAATTTGCCGGGCTCTGCCTTGGCCTTGTCGATCAACTCCTTCAGCGTTTTGACGCCGAGCTTGGGATGCGCGAGCACGATGTAGAAGGCCGAGGCGAAGCGGCCGATTGGGCTGAAGTCCTTCTCGATGTCGTAGCTGAGGTTCTTGTAGAGTGTCTGGCTGAACGAATGGTTGGTGTTGGCCTGAAGCAGCGTGTAGCCGTCCGCGGGCGCCTTCGCGGTCACGGCCGCCGCAATGGTGCCGCCTGCCCCTGCCCGGTTCAGCACCACGACCGGCTGGCCGAGAATCTTCGCCAGCGCCTCCGCGATGATGCGGCCGACGATGTCGGGGGAACTGCCGGGCGAGCTCGGCACGATGTAGTTGATGGTGCGGTCGGGATAGGTCTGGGCACGGCCGTCTTGCGGCAGCAGCGCCGCGAGAGCTGCAAGACAGATCACCGCAATGCGGCACCAACGCATGGGTCGTTCCCTCTGGTCGTTTCCTGCCGACACAAGAGTGCCGCTGCGGTTGCGCTGCAGCGGCTTGATCTCGGTCGACGCGAGTGCAGCGCAATTTGTCGCGGCAGGCAAGTTGTCTCGCCCGTGAATTTGCATTTCACGAATCGTGCTTTGCGTTGCGAGCTGCCGCGATGCAAACCTGGATTTGCACGTATACCTGCCACCACGTTTCCCGAGCTGTGCGACTTCGCTACAGTCGGCGCCTCGGCATGGGAACAATCATGACATTGCTTCGGACCCATCCTGCCCTCGCGGCCGCAGTTGGCGCAGTGATCAGCCTCGCGGTGCCGCTGCATGCCGAGGAATGGCCGAGCCGGTCCATGACCATGGTGGCGCCGTTCGCGGCCGGCGGCTCGACCGACGCCATCGCGCGGATCGTCGCCGAGGGCCTGAGCACGCAACTGCACCAGTCGGTGATTGTCGAGAACGTCGGCGGCGCGGGCGGCATGACCGGCGCGAACCGCGTCGCCAAGGCTGCGCCCGACGGCTACCAGTTCGTGCTCGGCAATGTCGGCACCCACGCGCAGAACCAGTCGCTCTACAAGGCGCCGCTCTACGACGCGCTCAATGACTTCGCGCCGGTGGCGCTGATCATGGACCAGGCGCTGGTGCTGGTGGCGCGCAAGGATTTCCCGGCGAGCAACCTGCAGGAGTTCATCGCCTACACCCGCGCCAACCAGGCGAAGCTGCAATACGCCTCGGCGGGTCTCGGCGGCTCCAATCATCTGGCCTGCGTGCTGCTCAACAGCGCCATCGGCGTCAATGTCACGCACGTGCCCTATCGCAGCGGCGGCCAGGCGATGCAGGACCTGCTCGCCGGCCGCGTCGACTACCAGTGCCCGAGTGTGCCGACCGCGATGCCGCAGATCACCGGCCATGCCGTGACCGCGATCGCGACGCTCAGCAAGAAGCGCTCGCCGGGGCTGCCCGACCTTGCGACCGCCCACGAGCAGGGCCTGACCGATTTCGACATCCCGAGCTGGTATGCGCTGTTCCTGCCGAAGGGCACGCCGGACGCGATCGTGCGCAAGCTCAACGCCGCGGCGGTCGCCGCGATGGCGAACCCTGCGACGCAGGAGCGGCTGAAGGCGATCGGCTCCGATCTCGTCGGGCCGGAGCGCATGACGCCCGAATATCTTTCAAAGTTTGTCGCCGACGAGATCAGGAAATGGTCCGGACCGATCAGGGCAAGCGGAGTGCAGCTTTGATGGGAACCATGAAACGTCCATTTGGCCGGACGCACATCGAGGCCGATCGATGAAGCTCCACACGCTGACGCTGCGAACCGTGCGCCTGCCGCTGATCCGGCCCTATGTGCTGTCGTACCGGACCTTCACCGAGTTCGAGCCGATCATCGTCGAGGTGCGCGATGCCGACGGCCGCATCGGCTGGGGCGAAGGCCACATCTCGCCGGGGTCGAGCACCGAAACCCGCGACGGCGGCTGGGCGTTCTGCCGCGAATACGCCGCGGCCGTGATCGGCAAGGACACGCGCGACGCCAAGGCGATCATCGCGGCCCATGTCGGCGAGAGCAAAGTGGCAGCCACCGCGCTGCTCACCGCGATCGAGATGCTGGAGGATCATCCGCTGCTCAAGCTCGATCGCGAGGCTCGCCTGCCGCTGCTGACACCGTTCAACAGCTCGGCGCAGAAAGACATCGAGGACGAGGTCGAGCGGCGGCTCGAAGACGGCTTCCGCACCTTCAAGATCAAGGTCGGCAAGGACGCCGACGACGACATCCGCCGCGTCAAGGCGATCCAACGCGCGATCGACGGCCGCGCCACGATGCGGATCGACGCCAATCGCGCGTTCTCGGAGAGCGACGCCTGCCGCTTTGCCGCGGCGCTTGATCCCTCGGGCATAGAGCTGTTCGAGCAGCCCTGCCTCGCCGAGGACTGGGACGCCAACGCGAACGTCGCCAAGGTGTCCACCGTGCCGGTGATGCTCGACGAGCCGATCTGCGAGCTTGCCGACGTCGAGCGCGCTGCGACCATTCCCAACGTGGGCTTCTGCAAGCTCAAGCTGAAGCGCTTCGGCGGGCTAGACCTTCTGCGCGAGGCGCTCGACGCGGTGAGCCGCAACGGCATGGAGTCGGTGCTGGGCGATGGGCTCGGCGCCGAGCTCGGCTGCTGGATGGAGGCCTGCGTCGCCCGCGTCACCATCCACAATGCCGGCGAGTTCAACGGCTTCCTGAAGCCCAAGATACGCCTGCTCGCCGAGCCGTTGCGGTTCGTTGCGGGCGAGCTGATCATTCCGGCGGGCTTTCGGCCGTCGATTGACCCTGACGTGCTGTCGGCGCACACCGTGGGCCACGAGACGTTCACCATGGCCAGCAGCGTCTCGCTGCACGCGCCGACAGGCGCCTGAGAGAGGAGAACGCCATGACAAAGCGGCAACTGCATCTCAACCTGTTCATCCACAGCCGCGGCCATCACGAAGCCTCGTGGCGGCATCCCCTCGCCTCGCCGCTGCCGCTGACCGACATCCGCTATTACCAGGACCTGGCGCAGCGCGCCGAGAAAGCGCTGTTCGATTCCATCTTCCTGGCGGATCAGCTCGCGCTCGGCGACGACGCTTCGCAGGCGGCGCGCTCATGGCTCGAGCCGATCACCGTGCTCGCCGCGATCGCGCCGGTCACGAGCCGCATCGGGCTGATCGGAACCTGCTCCACGACCTACACCGAGCCGTTCAACCTGGCGCGGCAGTTCGGCGCGCTCGATCACATCAGCAACGGCCGCGTCGGCTGGAACATCGTGACGTCGTGGCTCGCCACCGCGGCGCGCAATTACGGCGGCTCGGGCCAGGTCAGCCATTCCGACCGTTACGAGCAAGGCGAAGAGTTCATGACCGTGGTCAAGGGACTCTGGGACAGCTGGGCCGAGGACGCGGTGGTCGACGACCGCGCCGGCGGGCTCTACGCCAAGGCGCACCGCATCCGGCCGATCAACCACAAGGGCGAGCATTACGAGGTCGCTGGCCCGCTCAACCTGCCGCGCACGCCGCAAGGCCGTCCGGTGTTGGTGCAGGCCGGCTCGTCGGACGTCGGCCGGCGGTTCGCCGCGCGCCACGCCGAGGCGGTGTTCACCGCGCATATGGAGAAGACCACCGCGCAGGCGTTCTACGCCGACCTCAAGTCGCTGGTGAAGGAGGAAGGCCGCGATCCGAGCCAGGTGCACATTCTGCCCGGCTTCAGCCCGATGATCGCCTCGACCGAGGCCGAGGCGCAGCGCCTGTCGCGCGAGATCAACGAGCTCGCCGACGTGGAGGTCGGACGCAAGCGGCTGTCCGGCCGCTTCGGCGGCTTCGACTTCTCGCATCTGCCGCTCGACCGGCCGCTCACGCCCGCGGACTTCCCCGATCCAGCGACCGTCCAGGCGGCGCGCAGCCGCACCGAGGTGATCCTCGGCTTCGTCAAACGCGAGCAACCGACGCTGCGGCAGCTGCTGGCGTATCTCGCCGGCGCCCGCGGCCACTTCACGTTTGCGGGCACGCCCGAGCAGGCTGCCGATCTGCTTGAGGACTGGTTCAACGACGGCGCAGCCGACGGCTTCAACATCATGCCCCCGATCCTGCCGGCGCAGCTCGACGTGTTCAGCGCCGAGGTTGTCCCGATCCTGCAGAAGCGCGGCCTGTTCCGCACCGCCTACGAGGGCAAGACGCTGCGCGAGCACTACGGCCTGAGCTGGCCGAAAAGCGAATTCCCGGCGGCCGCGCCGCAGGCGGCGGAATGACCGGAGGATCGTGAGACAGCAGGTCTCAAATCGGAGTCAGGAGCATTCAGTTGAGTTCGGGCGGGACGGCCGTTGCCTTGGCGCCCTCCTCCTTCAGCGCCCAGCCCATCGCGCGGCAGGTCTCGAACGGAATCCCGAACGACACCTCGAAACCATCATCCGTCGTCAGCGTCATGATCAGGCACGGCTGCTCGGTGCTTTCGATCGACCAGCGGCCGAGCATGAACACATAACGCGACGTGTCGCTCTGGGTCTGCTCCTTGAGCGCTTTCGACAGGAGCCGCGGCATCGTCATCATCACCGACGCCGCCTGCCGGAACGGAAACGCGACCGAGACCGGCTCGCCGGCGTCGTCGAGAAAATCGAGCCGGATGACCTGGCCGTCTTCCGTCGTGTCGCACGTCGTCAGGCCGCTGCTGATGATCGTGCGCGTCATCTCTCGTTGTTCGCCCCAATCCCGACCGTTCGTGCCTTACGCAGTCTGGTAGCCCAGCACGGCTTTCACCTCGAGATACTCCTCGAGGCCGAACACGCCGTGCTCGCGGCCGTTGCCCGACTGCTTGTAGCCGCCGAACGGCACGCTGCGATCCGCCGGCGCGCCGTTGAGATAGACGCAGCCGGCGCGAATTTTCGACGCGACCCGGCGCGCGTCGGCGATATCGCCGGCCTGGACGTAGCCGGCGAGACCGTAGCTGGTCTTGTTGGCCATCTTGATGGCCTGATCCTCGGTGCCGTAGGTCATCATCGACAGCACGGGGCCGAAGATCTCCTCCTTGGCGATGGTCATGTTCGGCGTGACGTCGGCGAACACCGTCGGCCGCACGAAGTAGCCGCGATTGAATCCTGCGGGCCGTCCCGTTCCGCCGGTCACGAGCGTCGCGCCCTCCTGGATGCCCTTCTCGATCAGGCCTTGCACCTTGTCGAACTGAGCCTTGCTGACCAGCGGGCCCATCTGGGTCGCGGGATCGAGCGGATCGCCGAGCTTGACCTGCTCTGCGGTTCGCTTGGCGAGCGCCACCGCCTCGTCGCGCTGCGACTTGTGGATCAGCATGCGGGTCGGCGCCTGGCACGACTGCCCGGTGTTGGTGTAGCAGCGCAGCACGCCGGCCGGCACGGCCTTCTCAAGATCGACGCCGCCGAGGATGATGTTCGGCGATTTGCCGCCGAGCTCCTGGGTCACGCGCTTCACGGTCTTGGCCGCGGCCTTCGCGATCAGGATGCCGGCGCGGGTCGAGCCGGTGAACGACACCATATCGATGTCCGAATGTTTGGAGATGGCGGCTCCGACACCCGGGCCGTCGCCATTGACGAGATTGACGACGCCCTTCGGCACGCCCGCATCGTGCAGGATTTCCAACAGCAGAATGGTGCTGAGCGGCGCGATCTCGCTCGGCTTCAGCACCACGGTGCAGCCAGCCGCGAGCGCCGGCGCGAGCTTCGAGGTGACCTGATTGAGCGGCCAGTTCCACGGCGTGATCAGTCCGCAGACGCCGATCGGCTCGCGGCGGATCAGCGTGCCGCCCATGAAACGTTCGAATTCGTAGGACGCCAGCACGCTGACCATCTCCTTGAAGTGGCCGAGCGCGTTGACGGTCTGCACCTCGTTGGAGAACGTGATCGGCGAGCCCATCTCGGCGGTCATCGCCTTGGCAAGCTCGGGGCTCCGCTCCTCATAGAGCTTGATGATCCGCTGCAGCAGGTCGAGGCGGTCCTCGCGGCTGGTCGCCGAAAACGCCGGGAACGCCTTGCGCGCCGCCACGACGGCGCGGTTGACGTCCTTGCTGGAGCCGAGGCTGATCTGTCCCGCGACCTCCTCGGTCGCCGGATTGATCACGTCGAAGAGCTTGGGAACGATCGGCTCGACCCACGCGCCGTCGATATAAAATTTGGTGTCGTTCACGCTCATGACCCGCTCCTCGCAACGCATCGGCCGAACAGCCACACGGCCCGGCGATCGCCGGGCTGGCGGTTCGGTTTCATATGCTCGTTATATACCATTGAATATAACCAGGGAACAATGCGGCATATCGGTCCCAGCCGTCATGCCTGCGTTGCGCAGCTGGCTGACGATCTGGGTTGCGCGGCCGGTAAGCGACTACTGACTTTTGATGTTGGCGGCGCGAATGACCTTCGCCCACTTCTCAGTCTCATCGGCGATGAGCTTGCCGAACTCTGTCGAAGAGCCCGGCAGCATCATGCCGCCGAGATCGGCCAGCCTCGCGTTGAGCTTCGGATCGGCAAGGCCAGCATTGATCTCGCGGTTGAGCAGATCGACGATCTCCGGCGGCGTGCCTTTCGGCGCGCCGATGCCGTAGAACGGGCTCGACTCGTAGCCCGGCACGGTCTCGGCGATGGTCGGCACGTCCGGCAGCGCCTGCGAGCGCTTCGCCGTGCTCAGCCCCAGCGCACGCATGCGGCCGGAGCGGATGTACTCGACCGACGACGGCATGCTCTCGAAGCCAAGCTGCACCTGCCCGGCAAGAAGATCGGTGAGCGCCGGCGCGTTGCCGCGATACGGCACGTGCACGGCCTCGATGCCGGTCATCACCTTGAACAGCTCGCCCGCCAGATGGCTGCTCGAGCCGATGCCGGCCGAGGCGTGGCTGATCTTGCCGGGATTGGCCTTGGCGTAGGCGATCAACTCGGCCACGGTCTTTGCCGGAAACGTCGGATGCACCTGCATCACGTTCGGCACGCGCATGATGCCGCAGACCGGCGCGATGTCGCGCATGAAGTTGAACGGCAGCTTCTCATAGAGCGTGGCGTTGATGGCGTTGGCGGGCGTGACGAAGAGGAGCGTGTAGCCGTCGGCCGGCGCGTTGACGACCGCGTCGGTGCCGATGTTGGTGCCGGCGCCCGGCCGGTTCTCCATCACGAAGGCCTGGCCGAGACGCTCGGACAGCCATTGCGCGATCAGCCGGCCG
Organism: uncultured Rhodoplanes sp.; assembly: GCA_936924235.1. Taxonomy (GTDB): domain Bacteria; phylum Pseudomonadota; class Alphaproteobacteria; order Rhizobiales; family Xanthobacteraceae; genus Z2-YC6860. The sequence goes on from CAKZHN010000348.1 coordinate 9,651, forward strand.
GTGACGTCGGTCGAGCCGCCGGCCGCGAAGCCGACGATAATGCGCACCGGCCGCGACGGATAAGTGTCCACCCGCGCGATCGCGGGCAGCGCCACGCCACCGGCGATCAATCGTGCGAAGCCGCGACGCGAAATAGTTCCAACGTTTGCCATGAGCCCCGAGACCTGAACCGGATTCGCGGCGCAGTCTCGGCGATCAGCTCAATGAGCACCAGTCCCCGCCGGCGCCGCACAGAACAGCTCGCGCGGAACTGTCCTTCATGGGCCGCAAACTGCTGCGAGCCGCGCTCGCGCGGCCGCGGCAGATCGATCGCGAGGTCGAGCACGATCCACCGACTGCGAAATCGCTCGACCGCAAAGGCGCCGTCACGATCGAAGATCAGCGCATTCCCGATCTCACCTCCAGCGAAGGCTTCACCGGCCGCGCGCGTGTCCTCTCGATCACGGCGACGACGCGAGGTGATGCATTTTGGGACGGCTTCCTATGCCGTGCACCGACGCCAAGACGTTTCGGTGACGAGTGGCATTTTGGGACAGTGACGTTTGGGTGAATCGCCCGGCAGGGCCTGCTAAATCCTGGAAGGCTTCCTAAATACCAGGTGGGCCGTCGCGCCGCGTGGAGCTGCCCTCCGAGCGGTTTTTGAGGCAACTCGCGGCGGCCCACCTTTCATTTCCGGCATGCGGAGCTTGCGCCGCCACGGTAACGCCGCGAAGCGAACACGATTCAGTGATACTCGGCGATATCCCTCAATTCGCCATCGAGATACGGCAAGCTGCTCGCACTGGGGAGCTTGGCCTTTGGGCAATTCGTGACACTGGAGATGAAATGCGTCTGATGACTGCCGCTGCTCTTACGTTGGTCCTGAGCGTCCCCGCTGCTGCCGAAAGCATTTTTCCGGTTTCAGTTCCGCAGGAGTGTGTCGAGCTCGCCAACCGCGAGGGCGTGCCGACGGTCATCGAGAACCGCTATCAGGCGGCGAAAGCCAGGTTCAAGCTATACCGGTTGAGCACGCGCGATCCGATGGTGCGCGACTGCCGGCAGGCCGTCGAGCGCATGAGGGCCGCGATGCAGGAATACACCGCGTCCACATCCGGCAAGTCGACCTATTCGCTGTCGTCCTCTTCGTCATCGCCGGCCAAGGCGCCCGCGATGGGAACGCCGCAATAGCACTCAGCATCTAGCGAAACGGCGCCACGCCGGGCGGACAGACGATCACGTCGCCGCCGGTCGGCGTTCCCGACCAAGAACGCCCAGGCCGCTGGTCGCAACCCGGCGGCACCGGAACACAGCCGAGCACCGTACAGGCGATCTGCTGCTGCGGCTGGTGCCTGACCTGCTTCTTGGTTTTCGCTGCCGCCGGCCAAGCAAACAACGACCAAGCAAACAACGAAGCGACCAGCAGCGCCGCGACAAACGTGAATGCGAGGGGCGTTCTCATCGTTGTCTCCTCGGGACAGGGAAAGCACCGGACGTCGCGAATGTTCCGCGGATCGCAGCGACCGTTTCCAGCCAAGCAAAAGGCGCCGCGCGAAACCGCACGGCGCCTTTTCCGTTTTGGAGTTGAGCGGATCGCCGGCTAGGCGGCGGTCCGCATCGCAACGCTGTCGAGCACCTGATCGGCGAGCGCGCTGATCTCCTGATCGGCCTCGCTGTTCGGCGCGTAGGCGTGGACCGAGAGCCCGGCCGTGAAGGCCCGCACGTAGTCGACGCGGCTGGTCAACGGACGGGTGACGACTTCGCCGAGCGCCCGCAGTTGCTCGACAAGCTGCCGTCCCTCGATGGTGCGGCCGTCGACGCGGGTCGGCACCACCAGCACGTTCAGCGGCGTGCGGCGCTGCGCGCGGACTTCCTGGATGTGGCGCAACGCCCGCACCGTGCCGTCGAGATCGAGACCCGACGCGCCGCAGGCCAGCAGCGCGACGTCGGTCAATGCGCAAGCGGCTGCGAGCGAATAATCATTCGGTCCGCAGTCGATGACGCACACCTTCGAGTCCAGCTTGCTGATCGAGTCAGCCCAGGCGTCGGTCTGTCCGGGCACCACCGGATAGCCGACCACGTTGAAGTCGAGCTTGCCGGCCTTGGCCCAGGCCTGTGCGGATTCTGTCGGATCAGCGTCGACCAGCAGCGGATCAAAGCCACGCTTGGCAAGCTCACCGGCGAGGCAGACCGAAAGAGTGGTCTTGCCGACGCCGCCTTTCTGATGAATTGCGGAAATTACGAGTCGCATTAGGGGGTCTCCTCCGGGGGAGTTAAGATGCAGATCGGGTTTGAGATCGGGGCTCACGCAGAACCGGGGGCCGATGCCGCTCACAACTGGAGCGATCAGCACACACGCGATGACGAATCAGCGATCAAGCGGTTGTGAAACGTTCGGTTTACACCGCTGTAATGTCAAGCAAAGTCGGCTTTCCGACATGACTCTGCGGCACTGTGTTGCGGCCGGGACAATTCGCATGACGGCGGTGTGAATGGGCGGCCGCCAACCAATCGTTAATCAGCCCCCGGACTACCGCCTTGAATTCAACACGAGAATTTGCCATATGAGCGTCGTCGGAACATCGATCCGGATTCGGATCGGCTCCGGGCCGCGTGTCAGATGATCTCAGCGCCGAGGTGCCCAGCACCGAGCCGCGCTTCGATTTTCAGCCCTGTTCCCCGACATTCTTGAACCGGCAGCCCTGACCACGCGGGATGTCTTTTGACACCGCGTTTCGCGTCCGCTCGCAAAGTCTTGCGAGGCGGAGCGGCCGCATATGAAAGATGACTGATTGAACTCCTTTAACGAATTCGGCCTCGCAGAGCCGATCCTCCGCTCCCTTACCGAAGAAGGCTACGTCACCCCCACTCCGATCCAGGCGCAGACCATCCCGCTGCTTCTCGCCAAGCGCGACGTCATCGGCATCGCGCAGACCGGCACCGGCAAGACCGCAGCCTTCGCGCTTCCCATCATCAACCACCTCGCCGCGAACCGCATCCGCCCGCAGCCTAAGACCTGCCGCGTGCTGGTGTTGAGCCCGACGCGCGAGCTCTCGGGACAGATTCTCGACAGCTTCCGCACCTACGGCCGGCACGTGCGGCTCTCCACCTCGCTCGCCATCGGCGGCGTCAACATGGGCCCGCAGGTCCGCCAGCTGGCGCACGGCGTCGACGTGCTGGTGGCGACTCCGGGCCGCCTGCTCGATCTCGCGAAGAGCCGCGCGATCATCCTCGACAAGGTCGAGGTGTTCGTGCTCGACGAAGCCGACCGCATGCTCGACATGGGCTTCATCCACGACATCCGGAAGATCATCGCCAAGCTCCCGAAGGAGCGGCAGACGCTGCTGTTCTCGGCCACCATGCCGTCGGACATCGCCGAGCTTGCCCGGCACATGCTGAAGGACCCGGCCAAGGTCGCGGTGACGCCAGCCGCCACCACGGTCGAGCGCATCGCCCAGCGCATCATCCATCTCGACCGCGGCGCCAAGCAGAAGACCCTCGCCGACATCCTGCGCGCGGAGCCGATCGACCGCGTGCTGGTGTTCACCCGCACCAAGCACGGCGCCGACAAGGTGGTGCGCGGGCTCGAGAAGGACGGCATCGCGGCCGACGCGATCCACGGCAACAAGTCGCAGAACCAGCGGCTGCGTGCGCTCGGCAACTTCCGCGACGGCAAGGTCCGCACGCTGGTCGCGACCGACATCGCGGCCCGCGGCATCGACGTCGAGGGCGTGAGCCAC